>PMWT01000009.1 GCA_003166025.1 Acidimicrobiaceae bacterium
TTGAACACGACTTCGACGGGGACCGCCGGCGCCCAGGCCGACACCGACGTCCGGATCGTCGGGAAGTGGGCTATGACCACGTCCGAACTGCGGACAATGCGCCGCTCGGCCCAGGCCGCCAACATGGTAATGGGGTGCCTGTCGCCCAACCCGTAGTTCCGGGCTACGACGGCGAGCTCGTTGCCCATGTCGTACACGTGCGGCACCCGGACGGCCCGGGCCAGCAACCCCAATATCCCGGCCTCCTCGTGGGTNNACGGCCAGGTCGAGCGGGACTTTCCGCCACGACAGCCCGACGGCCACGGTCTTTATGCCGGGCACACGGGCCCTCAGGTACTTCAGCCCCAGTACCGGCACGTCTTCGCCTATCGGGTAAGTGACGAGGTCAACCTCATGACCAAGCTCAGCCAGGGCGCGGCAGCGATTAAGTACGCTTATCGGCGTTCCCCGGGGCGAGTACACAGGGTGAGGGGAGACCATCAAGATGCGCACTCAAGCCACCTCCGCTGCCGTCAAGGGCTTCGCCCCACTGCTTTCTGTGCCCACGAGCATCACACGTCGGGTGTCATCAGGACTGCGGCGACTGCGCAGGGTCAGGTACGAAGGGAGACCGATTAGACCGAAGAGAGCTGTCTGGGCCGTTAGACAGGCGCCCACGGCGACCCCTTGGGCTACCGTCGCCATTCCCGCCGCTACCAAGAGGGCACTAAACGTACCCTCGCGCAAACCGTAGCCGCCCATGGCGATAGGCAACATCGTGACCAGGTTGGTGACGGTGACGACGACGCCCGCGTACGCCAGGGGGACGTGGTCGACCCCGACTGCCCGCATGTAACACCACTGGCTGGTCACGGCACAGCACCAGAACAGGCATCCCCGCACCACGGCAGCACTCAGAGCCCCCCTGAGGGCCCTGAAGCCCTCTAGCGTCCCCAGCACCCTGGCGAGCGGTCGCAATGGCCGGCGATCAAGCCAATGACGCGTCGAGAGCCAGCCGGCCAGCGGACTGAGGGTGGCCACCACGAGCCCCAAACCAAAAGCCAGCGCGACAAGGACCGCGGGCCACGCCCGGTTCACTTGGCCCCCGGCCCAAGTGACGCCGGTACCCAAGCCCATCAGCACCACCATCCCCGGGAAGTTGCACAGGCGCCGCAAGACCACGCTGGCCACACCGACCTGGCGTTCGTCAGATCGCTCGGCTACGGTCACTGCCCGGAGTACGTCGCCCCCGATGGAGCTCGGCAACGCGGCATCGAAGACGTCCCCTGCCAGCTCCAGGCGGAAACAGCGTCTATAAGTCCGTCGCAAGCCAAGGGAACGCAGCACCCCCCACCACTGCCAAATCGTCACCAGTGCGCCGAGCACACCCAAGCCGAAGCCCAGGGCGATCCATTTCGGGGAGGCGTGGGTGAGCGCGCGTTCCACCGCCCCGAGGCTCCCTTTGCGTACCAGGTAGGCCAGCAGCGCGCCCGAAACGGCGAGCTTGGCCAGAGTTATTATCCCGCCTCGTCTTCGCGTGGTCATCGAAAACCCTACTCGGGCCCCATCCCCGTCGTCTGTGCCTCTGACAGGTCCAGAGCGAACCCGGCGCGGCGACGCACAACGTACGTACGTCGCTGACCGTTCTCGTAATAGCTGCGGGTTATCACTTCTCCGAGCAAGCCGACACAAAGGGCCAGAACACCGAGCACAACGAGCATCGTGGCCAGTGAGACCCACGTATCCCCACTCAATATCTGGAACCGGTCCAGGTGCTGAGCGACAAGCAGTGTCACGGCCATAAGTGTGCCTGTAACCGAAAGCGCCGCAATACGGCCGAAAAACTGGATCGGACGGGTTAGGTACTCGAGCAGGAACTTGACCGTCAGTAAGTCCAGGAGCACCCGCAACGTGCGCGATATACCGTATTTTGACGTGCCCCGTATGCGTGGACGGTGGTTGACCGGTATTTCGGTTACCCGAGCGCCGGCCATGCTGGCCAGCGCCGGGATAAAGCGGTGCATCTCGCCGTACAGTTTCAAATGCCGGACAACCCCCGAGTCGTAAGCCTTCAGTGTGCACCCGTAGTCGTGTAGTTCAGTCCCCGTCGTGCGCGATATGAGGCGGTTGGCTATCCGCGAGGGAAGCTTCCGGAGTATGAGCTTGTCCTTGCGATTTACCCGCCAGCCGCTCACAACGTCGTACCCCTCCGCCATAGCTTCCAGCAAACTGGCGATGTCGTGTGGATCGTTTTGCTGATCGCCGTCCATCACAACGATAGCCTTGCCTTCGGCGACGTCAAAGCCGGCGCTTATAGCTGCCGTTTGGCCGAAGTTCCGGCGGAACTGGACTACTTTTACTCGGCGGTCGCGACGCTGCCACGCAAACGCCCGCTCTCCGGTGGCATCACGGCTGCCGTCGTCGACCAGTATCAGCTCTGCGACAACAGGGACCGTGTCGAGGACGCCAAGCACTTCTTCAATCACGGGATTGACGTTTTCTTCTTCGTTATAAAGAGGCATCACGACGCTAAGCTGGACCTGCTGGTTCTTGTCTAAACCACCTGAGCCGGTGGCGAAAAGATCGTCCCGCTCATACTGGTCCGCTGACACCCTGGTATCGCTACCGTCCTCGATCCTCAAATGACCGTTCCCTTTCTCGTTAGGTTCGAAAAGGAAAGCTGACCGCGTTGCTATTACTCGACGCGTGCCTGAACCTATTTAGCGTGCCATTGACTCGACGTGCGCCAAACTTCTCGTGGAGTGACAGGTAGGGTAAGAGGCTGCCATCGGCGTTTAGGACCGATAGCAGTTTGCTTTAACCTCGACAGTGGGTGGGTGCCATCATCTCGGCCGGTCGTGCACAGAGTGTTACATTAGCCGCCCAACGTGAAGGCGGCGAGACCTTCCGTCATTGCGGAAATTGCCACAGTCCGCGCGTCCCGAGACGTTGCCCACCTGCCAGAACGTACCAATTACCGCCCAGCGGGGTCGGCACATCCCGCTTGTGACCGCCGCCGGCACGGCGCTAATTCCTCGTCCCTGTGTGCCTCGGGTACAAGAAGGGCGACCCTATCGGCCGACCGCCGGTCCTGGACAGGGTCCTTCACCTCGTCAAGGCTGCAGGTTGAGGTTTAGTGCCCAGCGGCTCCAAGCTGAGATCACACTCGCTTAGGAGTCAACAAGGACGCCGTCGCAATCGAAGAGCACACCAGCGCAGTTCGGAACCGTCATGACACCGGCCTATTGCGGTACCGCCTCACAAGTTCACGCGCTGCGACCTGCATTCGCACAGGTGGCAGCCCTCGAGCAATGAGGGTCAGGTCGTCCACCACCATTTGACCGATCTCATAGAACGCTTGCGGGATACCACCGGCTCGGTGAGCCGAGAGTACAAGACCATCGAGGTGCCGCGCCGGATAGTCGGCGGGCACTGGCTCATCCGGCCAAACATCAATGCCGGCGAGCAACCGGCCCACCCGGACTCTCTCCAGCAGCGCCACGTAGTCCACTACCGACGCGCGGCTGACTAACACTAGTCGGGCGCCTGCGGGGAGTAGGTCGAGCTGTTCGCTGCCCAGAAGGTGCTCGGACTCATCCGTAACCGTAGCCAGTACGAATACCAGACTACTGTGGACCAGCAACTCCGACAGCACGGAAGGGATTACGCCCATCTGTTGGAGGGCGCTATCCGGCAGCCATGGATCGTAGACGCGAATGGTAGGTCGGAACGGCTCCAGCAATGGCAGCAACGCTCGCCCCAAGTTGCCAAGCCCGATGAGGCCGATATCGGCTCCGTGCAGCAGCATAGCGTCCATATTGCCGGCGGAGACGTAACGTTCCCGGTTCGAGCGAAAGGCACGGTCTTCGCGAGATATACCTCGTGCCAAGTCCAACGCCATGCCCAGGGAGTATTCGGCTACCGCCGTGGCATAGGCGGGCCCGCAGGCTAGCACGTGGATGCCTCGTTNNCGATTCGTACAATGTATAAGTCACCGCTCGGCTCCTTCGTGAATCAATACCTAAAATAGCGTGATAGGAATTATAACACCTGCCAGTGTACGCGTCCAACGAGCGGCATTTCCCCGCCCAGAACAGCCTTTAGGCGAAGCTTTCTCACCGGTGATGACGCTCTTCCACCGGTCGTCATCCAGCATTAAGTGGCGAACCTAGTGACGGCCGGCGGTGCAGCCCCACCAAACAGCTACCTTCCACTCGGTACGCCCTCAAAAGCTCGCATACCTAAAGGCCCGTCCTACCGGCCAGCGATAGTTCATGGTCAAATCCCCTTCTGGGCCGCCGGGGACTTTGCAGCATGACGTTCTCAGGACCCTAACTAACGCTATCGCTACATACCTGGGAGACCTATTTCCTTAGCGTCAACCCCTCAGGGGATAGGGGCGCCACCCGAGCGCCCAGAGCAAGAAAGGGNNCAGGCTTAGCAGCAGCTCACTTCGCCATGCGAACTTCAGAGGACACCTTCGCCGTCTTCGTCCCGCAGCGCCCAGGCGACGACGAGTACCTGTATTAGGTCCGCCCGCCATGCTCCGAACCGGCCTCGACGGCTGCGTGGTGCTATCCCCCCGGGAGTGCGAGACCTTTGCTCCACTGCTGCGCCAGGCCATCGACCAGTGCGTAAGACGGGACGGCGTGCATTTCCCGTCCGAGGTCATAGCGACGTCGGATTGGGGCGGCGTCGTCGCGCAGGTGTGCCGTAGGACATGAGCCGTGATTTTCTTCGTGCGTAGTGTGGGACAGCTCTCGGCAGCCGGAGCGGTGTCCTGGCAGCGCAGCCGGTCAGTCATCGAGCTTGGTGGGCGACACCTGCCACCGGCCCGAAAGAGTGAGTGATCTAAGGCGGAGTGCCTCCCCGCGCGTAGGACCACCTGGCTGAAAGACCTCTATTTAGAAGTCGCGTTTATCGCGGGAGTCTTACCTTTCTCGGCCTGTTTACGGAAGGCAATCTCAATGCA
>PMWT01000204.1 GCA_003166025.1 Acidimicrobiaceae bacterium
GGCGGTGCCTGGCGGTGCTCGGCGTTTCCGACGTCTTTATCGTCGCCGTGGCGGGCAGCTGGCAACCTTTCATCGAGCTGGGCGACGGCCGGCACCGCTGGGCCCTGGAGAAGCGGCCCACGCTCGAGGAGGCGCAAGGGGTGGCCCGGCACTTCCTGGGCACGCTGGCCGACGCCATCAGCAACGCCGCTCAGGCCCAAGGGCCCCTGGGCGAAAAGGACCCTGAAGCCAAGGCCCTGCGGGCGCCGGTCCCCCCCGGGGCGGTACCCGAAGATGCGGCTACCGACGCCGTCCTGGCCAAGGCCCGCAGTGCCCGCGAGGCGTCGGGCTGGGAGCTCATCTACAGCCGCCAGCGGGTCCTGCGCTAAGCGAAAGCCCAGCTTCTAGTCCCCCGGCCGTCCCGCCGTGATCGGCTATTGCATAGGTGCCTACGTCCCGCCCGGCCAGACCCGCCGGCTCGTCCGCCGCTTGCTGCACGACGACCCCACCGGCCAGGTCGTGTTGCACCTCGACCAGCGCCAGGCGCGCTTCGACGTCGGCGAACTGGCGGGGCCGCGGCTCACCCTCGTCGCCGAACGCCCGGTGCACTGGGGAGGCTTCGACCAGGTCCAGTTGTTGATCGACATGATGCGCATTGCCACCGAGCAACTGCACTGCTCTTACGTGGTCCTGATCTCCGCCCAGGACTACCCGCTGTGCCACGTGGGCGGGCTGGAGCGCGAACTGGCCCGCTTCGACGTCTGGGCGGACATCCGGCCCCTAGTTCGTGATGGCGTCGTGATGTGGCCCGAGGCGATGCGACGCTACTCGTACCGGTGGTGGTGCCTGTCCGAGGCGGGACGGCTGCTTTTTGCCCTCGACCGCCGCGTCGCCCCCAAGATCCCGGGCGTCCACTGGTCGAGGAGAGACCCGCCCCTGCCCCGGCTCGTGCACTTCCACCAGCGGGACCAGTTGTGGTGGGGGGTCCTGCGCCCTGACGGTCTCGGTATGCCGATCTACACCGGCAGCTCATGGATGTCGCTGTCGGCCCGGGCCGTGGCCACCGTTCTGGCCGCTCCTCGCCCGGTGATGTCTTTCTTCCGCCACGTGCCCATCGCCGACGAGGCTTGCTTCCAGACCATCCTGGGCAACGCCGGCGGCCTGAGCTTTGCCCCTGGCAACGGACGTTTTATCCGCTGGGAGGGCAAGGACAGCCCGGACATCCTCACCGCGGGCGACCTCCCCGCCCTGGCCGGCTCGGGGGCCCATTTCGCCCGCAAGTTCGACGAGGAACTCGACGGCACCGTCCTCGACCGGCTGGACGAAAGACTTGACGGCGCCCAGGCGGGCTGAGCGGCCAGGCGGGCTGAGCGGCTTGGTGGGCTGAGCCGCCCGGCGGGCTAGCGCCCTCGAGAGCTTAACGTGCCGCCTTCCAGATCGCGCTGGCGGCCGTGCGCACGGCCTTGGAGGGGGAACACCGCAGTGACCAAAGGGCAAAATATGCCGCCCGTGTGAACTCATGGGACTTCGTCGCCGCCATCGCCCCCGAGACACAGACACCGGCGGTGTACTGCCGCAGTGCACGTAGACCGACAGCGATGTCGGCCGCCGCCTGGTTGTCCCCGGCGGCCAGGGCCCGGGCCCGATGGGCGGCGAGCACCCGGGCGTCGACTTTGAAACTGCGGACCGGGTCGGCGGACACGTTGCTACCGTGCGTGCGGTACGCGACGGTGACGTCGTCGAGGCGCAGGCAGGGCCCCTTCTCCAGCAACCGGTAGATGAAGTCCTTGTCTTCGGCCCCGTCGAAGCGAGGGTCGAACCCGCCCGCGGCCTCCACGGCCTGACGCCGGGCCACCAGGGTGGTTATGAAGGGGCGGTTGCCCCCCGACAGCGCCGTACGACGGTCTACCGGGCCCGATTGGCGGTTGACCTCGAAGGGTTCCTTCTCGTTGTCCCAGACCTGGGCGATGATGCTGTAAACGCCGATGGCCTCCTCGTGCCCGGCGAGGGCGGCCACGGCGCGGGAGAGATGGTGGGGGTACCAGTAGTCGTCGGAGTCCAGATAGGCCACCAGCTCGCCCCGGGCGTGCTCGAGGGCGAGGTTGCGGGCCCGGGAGAGGCCCCCCTTGGGGGCGCGGACGAGGCTTATCCGAGGGTCGGTCCCGATCAGCTCCGCCAGCCTCTCGGTCGTGGCCGCCGAGCCGTCGTCCACCACGATGACCTCCCAGGTGGCCCAGTCCTGGCCTACTACCGATGCCACCGTCTCGCCCAGGTAGGGCGGGTCAGGCAGATGGGTGGGGACTATGACGCTCACCAGGGGCGACCACGGCCCCGTGGGCGTCGCCTCTGGGCCGGGCACGGCGCCCATGGTAAACCTGGTCTTTTGGCGGCGGCAACCTATCCGCTCGGCCGGAGCTCGCTCGGCCGGCGCCTGCTCAGGAGCTTGCGCCAGGCTCGGCTGCCAGCGGTGCGCAGTGCTTGCGACGGGGACCGCCGCATGGACCAAAAGACCAGGTCGGCCGCTTTTCTGAAGTCGCCTGATCTCGCCGCCGCCAACGCTTTGGAGACGGCCACGCCGGCGTCGTAGCGACGGGCCCGGCTCAGGCCGAGGGCGATGTCGGCCACGGTCTCGGTGTCCCCAGACGCCAGTGCTCGCTCTCGATGGGCGGCCAGGACCCGGTCACGGTACCCGGAGCTGCGGATGATGTCGAGGGACACGTTCTGGTCGTGATGGCGGTACGCCGCGGTGACGGTGCTGATGTAATGGCACGGCCCCTCCCCCAGCAGCTTGAAGATCAGGTCTTGGTCCTGGGCGCGGTCGAACTGCGGGTCGAACCCGCCCACGGCCTCCACCGCCTGGCGCCGGGCGACGAGGCTCGGGATGAAGGGGCGGTTCCCTCCCGACAGGGCCGTGTGGCGGTTGGTCGGCCCCGACTGAGAGTCGACCTCGAACGGCTCCTTGTTGGCGCCCAAGACCACGGCAATGGCGCTGTAGGTGGCCACCACCTCCTCGTGTTGGGCGAAGGCGCGCACGGCACAAGACAGGTGTGGGGGGTAGTAGTAATCGTCGGAGTCCAAGAACGCGACCAGTTCGCCCCGAGCGTGCTCGAGGCCGAGGTTGCGGGCGCGCGAAATGCCTCCCTTGGGCGCACGCACGAGGGTTATGCGGGGGTCGACGGCGGTTAGCTTCTCCAGCGTCTCGGTCCGTGCCGCCGAACCATCGTCCACCACGATGACCTCCCAGCTGGCCCAGTCCTGGCCGACGACTGACGCCAACGCTTCGCCGAGGTAGGGAGGGTCAACGAGGTGGGTGGGCACGATGACGCTCACCAGGGGCGACCATGTTCCGCTTGGCGTGCTCGCTGCGCCATCCACCGTGCTTATGTTATGGGCGACGGGAGCGTTCGAGGGCTCGGAGCCATCTGCGGTTGGGGGGAGCGGGGCTAGGGTGAGCGGCTAGCCACAAGCCATAGCTCGCCCACGCCAGGTGGGCGCGGGCCGGGCGCCAGCCCGAGAGGCGGGCGATGTCGCGCCCGAGGGCTTCGGTCTCGCGCTTGGCCAGGGACACTCCGTCGCGTCGGTGCGCCCGGGCCAGGGCCAGGCGTTGGGCCCGGGTGTTGGCGGGGGACAGCCAGGCCTGGTAACGCACGTTCGCCACGGCGGCGAGGAAGGAGATGTTCCAGTCCCCGAGGGGCGACCCTTCTGCGCTGTCCCTCGAGCCGCTGTTGCGGGGGTGGCGGCGGTACCAGGCGATCTGGCGGTTGACGAAGACCAACGGGCCCTGGCGGGAGATGCGCAGGAAAAACTCCCAGTCCCCCATGTACCAAAAGGAAGGGTCGAACCCGCCGATCTGGCGGACGACCTCGAGCCTGGCGAGGGCCACGGCCGGGGGCCAGATGCTCCCGTAGATGGCCAGTGTGTCGAAGCCCGTGTCCTCATCGGGGGCTAAGGCCCGCCCGGCGAAGGGGACGAGAGCGGCCTTGGCCCGGTCGGCCAGAGCCCCGCCGTCGGCCCGGACCGGGGGCAGGGGCTGGAACGTCGTCCGGTGGAGCTGGAGGCTGCTGTGCGCGCCCGGGCTTATCGGCGTGCCCTGGGCATTGATGTACTCGGCCAGGCCGTATGCCCCTACGGCGTCGGGGCGGGCGTCCAGAGCGGGGACCAGCGAGGCGAACGCGTCCGGCACCAGGACGTCGTCACTGTCGACACAGGCCAGGTACGTGGCGCCCGTGGCCGCCAACGTGGTTATAGCCGTGTTGCGGGCGGCGCACTCGCCGGCATTGGGCTGTCGTTCGACGCTTATCCTGTGGTCCCGGCCGGCCATCTCTCGGGCGATCTCACCCGTCGCGTCGGTGGACCCGTCGTCGACCACGACCGCCTGCCATCGTGTGTACGTCTGGCCGACGAGCGACTCCAGCGTGGCCCGGAGGTATGGCTCGGCATTGTACGCGGGCACAGCGACGGCTACGACCGGCTCGCTCAATTACGTCCTCCTCGTCCGGCCCCAGGCTAAGAGAAAGGGTTAGCTACGCGCCGCCAGCGCCGGTCCCGGCAGTCACGGGGACTGTCGTGGCCGGCGCTGGTCCGGGTAATTGCTATGCGGGCCCCGCTCAGGAGGGGAAGTGAGTCGCCGCCCCCACCGAGTTGACCAGGTCGTAAGAGGTACCGGTGGCACTGGCGATCAGGCCCACGATCGCCTTGGTCACCTTCTTGCCGCCATCGGAGCCGTACGGATGGGCGTCGCCATAGTTGAACACGCCCCCGCCCGCGGCGACGAGCCAATAACCCTTGCCGTCCGGGGTCGAGGTAATGCCCACGATGGGCGTGGCCACCTTCAGCTTCGAAGTGGGGCCGTAGAAAAGGGCGTCGCCGTAGTTGTAGACGCTCCCACCGGCGCTGACCAGCCAGTAGCCCTTGCCGTCGGGGGTGGAGGCGATGCCCACGATGGGCTTGGCCAAGGTCAGCTTGGACGTCGGGCCGTAGAAATGGGCGTCGCCGTAGTTGTAGACGCTCCCATTGGCGCTGACCAGCAGATAGCCCTTGCCGTCGGGGGTGGAGGCGATGCCCACGATGGGCTTGGCCAAGGTCAGCTTGGACGTCGGGCCGTACCCGTTGGCGTCGCCGAAGGTATGGACGGTGCCGTTGGCGGCGACAAGCCAGTAGCCCTTGCCGTCGGCCGTGGAGGCGATGGCGACGGGCACGTTCTTGCCCTTCCCAGCCGTGTAGCCGCCGTAGGCCTTGGCTGTGCCGTAGGCCTTGACGTTGCCACTGGTCTCGAGGACCCACCAGCCCGCACCGGCCGGGTTACTGGCCAGCCGGGACCCGGCGGCATGGTAGAAGGAGAGCGTCGGCGTCGGCACGGGCGGCGGCGTCGTGACCGGTGTCGTCGTGACGATGGTGAGCGTCCCCGGCACGTAGGTGATCTGGAAGCCGCTCTCGACGGCGCCCGTGCACGTCACCGGGTAGACCCCGGGTGCGCTGGCCGATGTTGCCGTGGTCGTGCAGGTCGCGGCCGTGGTGGGCGTGCCGCCCGTGTAGGTCGGCGTAAGGGTGGGGATGGCCGAGCCGACGTAGATGGTGTCGTTCGGTCCCGTGACAGTCAGAGTGGGGGTAACCGCTACCCCTCCGCCCCCTCCGCCCCCGCCGCCAGTGCTGGCAGTGGTTATGGAGAAGGTTTGATCGTTTTGCGGTGCCGCTGGGTAACCGTTGCCACCGGATTGGTTAGCGGCCACGTCGCAGGTGCCGTCGCTGGCGAACGTGAACGTGCCCGCGTTGTAGGTGCAAGCGCCAGCGGTACCGCCCGACCCGAGGCTGAAGGTGACGGTGCCGCCTGGGGCGGTGGCGGTCGGGGTGTAGCTGCCGCCAACATATGCAGGGCTCGGCGGACTGGACGTAAAGGTGATCGTCTGTCCCGTTGTCGTGCCGCTCGACTGGTAGGCGCCGGCGTCACAAGCGGTGTTCGCCGCCGAGGTGTAACCCCTCTGGTCGGTCGTCGGGCAAAGCGTGGATGTGCCGCTCGGGATTATGCGGTAGGCCGGGTCGCTCCCCGTCGTGGTGATCGCGATCGTGTCGGTCGGTCCACCGTTGTTGGCCAGGCCCGCCCCGAGCACTGTCGCGAGGTTAGAAGCGCTGTGGTTATCGCCCGTGGTGCCGGTCTCGCATGTCGCGTCCGGGCCTACGTTGTAGCCGCCGTCAGTCCATGTCGAAGTGCCCTCACCGGTTTCTTGGCAGGACGAGGTGAAGATGTCAGCGGCGACGTGCACTGCCCCGATGCCGGTGTAGTCGTCGTTGTCGATGACCGTCCCCACAGTGGCGCTGTTGAGGTCGAACGTGGAAGCGGTGGCGGTGAGAGTGCCCGTGCCGCCGTCGTCCGCGTTGTCGATGGCACCACCGTGCGAGCCGTACACAGGGCCCACCGCAGAGTTGTTGTAGAACGTGGAGGCGGTCACGCTAAGGGTGCCCGTGCCGCCATCGTCGCCGTTGTCGATGGCACCACCGTCGCCGTTTGAGGCGCTGGCGTTGACAGAGTTGCCGTCGAACATCGAGCCTGACACGGTGACGTGGCTGTTGCCGCCGTTGTCACCGTTGTCGATGGCGCCGCCGTCGAGGGTGGCAGTGTTCGTACCGAAGGTGGAACTCCCAACTGTGACGGTGCCGCCACCCCCGTTGTCGCCGTTGTCGATGGCGCCGCCGTCGCCGGCGCTGTTGGAGTCAAAGGACGAGAGTGTAACGCCGGGACTGGCGGCGGTCCCGTTGCCGCCGTTGTCGCCGTTGTCGATGGCGCCACCGCCATTTGCAGCCACGTTTAGGAGGAAGGTGGACGTCGTCACCGTGAGGGCCCCAGTACTACCAGACTCGTCGGCGTTATCGATGGCGCCGCCGTTGCCCGTGATGGCGGAGTGCGGCGGCGGGTTTACCACTGCCACCGCGTGGTTGCCCTGGAAGCTCGAACCCGTCACGTTGAGGATCCCGCCGTCGCCGCCACCGCCGGAGTTGTCAATGGCACCCCCATCGCCTGCGGTAGCGATGTTGCCGGTAAACGTCGAGCCCGTCACATTGACGGTCCCCGCCGTCCCGGCCCCCCAGTCGCCGTCGGCGTTGTTTATGGCACCGCCGTAGGCGGCCTGGTTGTCATTGAAAGTAACCCCCGAAATGGTGATCGTCCCGCCATAGGTGTCGATCGCCCCCCCCAGGGACGGGCCTCCTGCAGGCCCCGCCGAAGTGTTGTCACCGTCCTCGATGGTCAGGGCGGTGGCCGTGAGGCTCACATCGTTCAGGGTCAGGACAGCGCCGTGGGAGCCGGTGCCATCCAGGATCGGGTTGAAGATGCCAGTAGCCGGCTGTATGGTCAGGGCGGTGCCCGTGAGTGGGGCCCAGTTGCCGACGTAGTGAGTCGCGATGCTGCTGGTCCCCGCCGTGGCCAGGTACACCGTCGATCCGGAGGTTGCCAAGTCCACCAAGCCGATGGCCTGCGTCAGTGTGCATTGGCTTGGCACAGTCGTCGTCTGGGGGCAGGAGGTGGGCGAACTGGCGCCNNCCGATACCCGTGGCGGCACACTTTGCCCACCGTTTGGTGCCCCCACCCGGGCTCCTAAGGGGGTTACCTACGCTTGAAGACCACCGAAACCACACGTGACCTGCTCCTTTGGTTGCCGGACCGTTTGCCGCCTGAGGCGAGCTTACAGCTCTCTACCCAGCCGTCCTGAAAAACCTCATCCGGCCCAAAACCGGAAAAGTCCCGGTAGAGGGCCACGAACGCTACCGCCGCGAGGACGCAGGTGGCGCGGTTAACCTCGATCGACGGAGGTGGGGCGGACCTGAGGGGACGGCCCCGCGGGGCGCCCCGGGACGTCACGTCGAGGGCCTTAACCGCCCCTTCGCCTGGTAGGCACCGGCGTCACACCTGGCACCGGCCGCCGAGGTGTACCCCCGTTGATCGGTCGTCGGGCAGAGCAAGCCTGTGCCGGCGGGGATGATGGCAATGGTCAGGTCCGGAGAGCTCCCGGTAGGGACCAGGCTTATCGTCTGGGTCGGCCCGCCGTTGTCGCCGAGGGGCGCCAGGAGGGCCGCGAGCCTCCCGCCGTCGTTGACGTCATGGTGGTGCCGGCCGCTCATGCACGTCCGGTCGGAGCCGATGTTGTAGCCACCGTCGGCCCAGGCCCCTCTGCCGGACCCGTGGGCGCAGCTGCCGTTGAAAATGTCCGCCACGGCATCCACCGTCCCGGTGCCACCGAAGTCGTGGTCCTCAATGAGCGGGCCGTCATCGCGGCCGTCGCCTATCACCATGTCGATGTCGAAGGTTGAAGCCGACACGGTCAGCACGCCGATGCCGCCGTCGTCGGCGTTGTCGATGGCACCACCGTGGGCGCCGTAAGCACCGGAAATGGCCGCGTTGGCCTCGAAGGTCGAACCCGACACCGTCAAGGCGCCCGCACCGCCGTCATCGCCATTGTCGATGGCCCCACCGTCGGAATTGCCACCCCGGTGGGCGTCGGTGGAGTTGCCGTCGAAGGTGGAGCCCGACACGGTGAGGTCGCCCTTGCCACCGTGGTCGCCGTTATCTATGGCACCCCCGTTGGCGGTATAGCGAGGGTAGGAAAGCTTGCCCCGGGCGCTCGTACTATTGCCCATGAAGCTCGAGTTCGTGACCGTCACATAGCCGTTGCCGCCCAGGTCGGCATTGTCGATAGCGCCGCCGTCGCCATGGTCGATGTCCCCGGTGCTGGCGCTGTTGTACATGAAGGTCGAGCCCGACACGGTGTTGGGGGTGGCGCTCGCGCCGCCACCGCCGCCGTTGTCACCGTTGTCGATGGCGCCGCCGTCGACGCTGGCCGTGTTGTCGATAAATGTCGAGCTCGAAATGGCGAAGGCGCCGCTGCTGCTGTATTCGTCGCCGTTGTCTATGGCACCCCCGTCACCCTTGGCGACAGAGGTGCCGTGGGCGCTGTTGGCGCTGAAGGTCGAGTGCTCCACGGTGAGCACCCCGGTGGCGTTCTCGCCGCCGCCGCTGGTATTGATGGCGCCCCCATCGCCATCAACGGCCGTGTTGGCGGTGAAAGTGCAACGGGTGACGGTAAGGGTGCCCGAGCCGGTGCCGTCGCCGTTGGCGTTGATGATGGCGCCGCCAAAATCTGCGGTGTTGTCGTCGAAGTCGGTGCCCGTTACGGCGAGCACGCCGCCCCACGTGTTCTGGATAGCCCCGCCCAGCGTGAAGACGCCCGAGCCGTCGCCCGAACCCACGCCGCCCTGCGTGGGGGTGGTGTTGTCACCGTCCTCGATCGTGAGGCCATGGCGGACGAGACCGTCGATGTCGACATAGACGACGTTCTCCACGTACGTGACGCCAGTACGGGCAATGGTGCCGATAGTGAGGACCGGCCCCGCGCAGCTCGTGGTCGAACAACCGGTGGGGAGGCCGAGGTTGCCGTCGAGCACGGGCACCAGGGCACCGGGAGCGGGCTCGATGGTGATGGGCGCGCTCGATGACGTGCCCGGAGTGTCGATCGTCCAGTTGCCGATGTAGTGAGCGATGGCGCCCGGCGTGGCCAGCGCCACGATGTCGCCGGCGGTGGCGACGGCCAGGGCCTCGGTCAGCGTGCACTGGTCCGCGGGGGCCGTCGTGATCGGGCAGCTGGCCGGCGAGGGGCCCGGCGCCCCCCCACCGACGTAGGCGTACAAAGTTGTCCCCGACGCCAGGGCCGTGGCCCCGGTCACCGGGCTGAGCGCCATGAACGAGGCCAAGGCCAGCCCAAGGCCAGTGCCCACCGCCCGTCCCGGCCTTTTTGTACGGCCGCCGGGCCGCGCCGGTGCGCGACCTGCACTCGAAGACCGCCCGAACCCCAACCTGACCCCGTTCCTCTCTCTGACGTTACCTTTTCGTCGGGGAGACCTTACCGGTAGTCCGGAAGACCTTATTGGTAGCCCCGGAGACCTTAGTGGTAGCCCCGGAGACCTTACCGGGCCGCTCGCGTCCCTGGCCCGCCAGCCGGGGCCCGTGGAGGCGAGGACGCACGGCTGGACGCCCCATTGCAACTGGCGACGCCCCGTCTTAGCAGGACATTCACAATGAAGCAAGGCGTATTTCACTTCTTGTGGTTAGTCCACCGCTTTTAGCGTTATCGAGTAGCAATTGCGCGCCCAGTGGCAATTTGTGTACACTGCGTGACCGCGTGAGTTATTCGGCGCAAGCGGGTAGCTATACGTCCACCATTGACAACTAACATCAGCCTGCGAGGGCGCCCGTTGAGATTGGGCGACCTAAAGCTCGAAGGGAGAGCCCGCGGTGGCATTCAGGAGACGCAGGTCAAAGCTGAGCCGGTCGGTCAGGTTGATCGCCGGTTCCTCTGTACTAATTGGGTTGGTGCTCACGGGCGCGGGCGTGGCTCAATCCTTCAGCAACCTGGCTTCGGCATCTCCCTCCGGCGTTGGCCAGCAGCTGGCCAGTGACACCGGTGGCATGAGCGAGTACAGCATCTGTGCCGGTGTGGCCTCGAGCGCCACCTGTTCGTTCCGGGGGCAGCCAAGCGCGACCGAGGTCCAGGGCGCCATGGCCGTCGACGGTAATTTCAGCGGGTTTAATTTCTATTTCGGCGACATGCTGACCAATACGGTGGTGCTCGCGGCAGCGGGCAACATTAGTGGGTCCCTTGCAGTTATAGGCGCCGGCAATTCAGGCGTTTATGGCGGTTCAGATTATGCCCACGTTCCTGCCGACTATTGCACACCATCGCCCTGCTCGCTGCCCGAATCTAACCTCGTGCCGGCGTCGACAAATAACCCCTTGCCTAACTTTTCCGCCATCAACGCCGCGCTGACGAGCGAGAGCGCGACTTTGGGGGCGCTGACCTCCACGGCCGGCACCACGATCGCCCCGTCGCTACCGACGCTCGTGCTCACCGGTACGAACACTCAGGAAAACGTGTTCGACCTGGCCCCCGGCGAACTGGCCGCGACGAGCAACCTTTACGTGAACGTCCCTCCTGGTTCAAGCACGGTCATCAACGTCCCCGACACCAGCGTCAACTGCAGCGGCACCGCCTGCTTGCAGATCGCCTACTACTGGGACGGGTCCGTTTACGAAGCCGGCAACGCGTCACCGGGCCCCACCGTCCAGGCTCTGGAAGCAAACACGGTGCTCAACTTCCCGAACGCCACTTCGGTCAATCTCAATTCCGCCGGCCCGTCGCTCAACATCTTGGCCCCGTACGCGGACTTCACCTTCATCAACGGCAACATAATCGGCTATGTCTATGCCAACCAGGTGAACGGTACCTTTGAGAACGAGCTGCCGTGGAGCGGGGGCGTGCCCACGACCACGACTACGACCACTACCCCGATCTGCACCACCAGCTCGAGCAGCACCACCAGCACCACCAGCTCCACCGGCTCGAGCAGCACGACCACCACCACTGCGCCGACCTGCACCACAATCACCACTGGCAGCACCGGCTCGAGCGGCACGACCTCGACGACCGTGGTGGTCCCGAACACGCCTGGGACGGTAGGGACCACGACCACGACGACCCTGCCGACTACGACGACCGTGCCGACCACCTCGGCTCTGGCCACCACGACTACGACGACCATCGCCCCCACCACGACCACGGTGGCAACCTCGACGTCGACGACGGTCCGCACTCACGCCAGGTCGGTCACTACGACCACCGCCCCCGCGGCCACCACCACGACGGCTCCGGCCGCCACGACGACCACCGCCCCCGCGGCCACGACCACTACAGCGGCCGCCGCCACTACGACCACCGCCCCGGCGGCCACCACCACGACGGCTCCGGCCGCCACGACGACCATTGCCCCCGCGGCCACCACCACGACGGCGCCCGCGGTCACCACCACGATCGTGCGGACGCATGCTCACAGCGGCACGACGAGCACGGTGCCGGTCGTGAGCACGACGGTTGTCCACGTTGTGCCCACCACGACGGCCCCGCTCGTGACCACCACGGCCGTCCGCGGGGTGACCAGCACGACGGCTACGTCGCCCACGACCGCGCCCAGCACGACCGCGCCCACCACGACCGCGCCTGCCAGTACGACGACGACGGCGCCCACCACCACGACCACCACGCCGGGCACCCTGGCCTATACGGGCTCGGACTCGAGCAGGATGCTGGGCTTTGGCCTAGCCCTCATCCTCCTGGGCGGTGGGGTCGTGGCCTTCAGCTATCGCCGGCGGCCGTTGGTCTAGCGGCTCATCCTGAAGGCGCCTCGATTAGTGCTGGCCCGGCCCTGCGGGGGCTGGGCCAGTGCGTGCTAAGGCCCCTGTAGGGACATTTGGCCCTTTCCCCCGGAAGCCACCGCTCAGGACTGGACTGATGACCCAAACGCGCGGAGGCACAATGCCTGTGTCGGTCGTGGTCCCGGCGCACAACGAGGAGGCGGTGATCGGGCGCTGCCTGACCGCCCTGTTCGCCGGGGCCGAGGAGGGCGAGCTCGACGTGGTGGTGGTGTGCAACGGGTGCCGCGACCAGACGGCGGAGGTGGCTCGCAGGGCGGCCCCGCTTGCCACCGTGGTGGAGATCCCCGTGGCGTCCAAGGTGGCGGCGCTGAATGCCGGCGACCGGGCCGCCCGGTACTTCCCTCGGTTCTACCTGGACGCCGACATCGAACTTTCCGTCGACGCCGTGCGCCAAGTGGCCGCTGTCCTGGAAGAGGGGACCGTGATGTGCGCGGCACCGAGGCCTTTTTTCGACGTGGCGGACCGCACGTGGCCGATCCGGGCCTTTTACGACGTGTGGAAAGAGGTCCCTTACCGTGCCCTTGACATGGTGGGCAGCGGCGTCTACGCCCTGTCCGAGCAGGGCCGGGCGCGCTTCGGCGAGTTCCCCGAGCTCACGGCGGACGACCAGTTCGTCCAGCAGCAGTTCGAGCCGGCCGAACTGAGGTCGGTCGGCGACGCCAGCTTCGTCGTCCACCCCCCTCGCCGCTTGCGGGGGCTTCTGGCCATGAGGACCCGGGTCTACCGTGGCAACCGTGAGCTGGCCAGCTCAGGCCTGGCCCGCGCCGCTGCGCCGCCGTCGGGGGCGAAGACGGTCCTGCGCCTGGCCCGCCAGCCCCGCCTCGCCCCCTCCGTGGCCGTGTACGTGGCCGTGAACATGCTCGCCCGCCGCCGGGCAGCGGGCGCTGCCGGGCCCGGTTGGGAGCGCGATGAAAGCGCCAGAGGGAGGGGCACGGTCCCCGCCCAGGGCGAGGGCGGGCGCCGGGTGGTCTATGTGACCAGCCGCTATCCCGCCGTCTCGCACACCTTCATCTTGCGCGAGGTGCTGGCTCTACGGGCGGGCGGGACGGACGTCGAGACGGTCTCGGTGCGCCGGGCCGACCCGGGCGAACTATTGGCGACCGCGGACCGCGAAGAGGCCGAGCGGACCTGGCCCATCCTGCCCCTCGACCGGCGAGCCTTCGTGGGCGCGCACCTGCGCGCCGCTGGTTGGCACCCCGTCGCCTACGGCAGGGCCCTGGCCGAGGCGGTCGGGTCGGCCCCCCCGGGGTGGAAAGGACCTGTCTGGCAGTTGTTTTACTTTGCCGAGGCCATTTACCTTTGGGACCACGCCGACAAGGCCGAGGCCCGGCACCTGCATGCCCACATGGCCAACGTGGCGGCCGACGTCTGCTGGTTGGCCTGCTCGTTCGGCCGGATGGCGCAGCCCCGCCTGGGCTGGGCCTGGAGCTTCACGATGCACGGGCCCACCGAGCTCTACTCGACCGAAAGGTTCAACCTGGCCCGCAAGGTCGAGCGGGCCGACGGCGTCATCTGCATAAGCGAGTACACGAAGTCCCAGCTCATGTACCTGACCGGCACCGACCACTGGGGCAAGCTCAGCGTCGTCCACTGCGGGACCGACCTGGCCCGCTACCAGTACCGCCCTGCGCCACCGCCCGATGGGGCCCTATCGGTCCTGTGCGTGGCCCGACTGGCGCCCCAAAAAGGACTGGATGTCTTGGTGAGCGCCATCGGGGCCCTGGTCGAGGGGGGGGCCGACGTGCACCTGACCATTGTCGGCTCCGGCCCGCTGGAGGCTTCGTTGCGCCAGCACGCCGAGCGCCGAGGGGTGGCACAAAGGGTGAGCTTCGCCGGCGCCGTGGGCCAGGACGACATAGCGGATTATTATGCTCGGGCGGACATTTTCTGCTTGCCCAGTTTCGCCGAGGGGCTGCCCATCGTGCTCATGGAAGCCATGGCGACAGGCTGCCCGGTGGTCGCCACCCGGGTCATGGGTGTCCCCGAGCTCGTCGAGGACGGCGTGTCGGGTTTGCTCGTAGCGCCAGGCAACGTCGACGAACTGGCCGGCGCGCTCGGGAAGCTGGCCGGTTCGGCGGGCCTACGGGAGAGCCTCGGCCGGGCGGGCCGGGCCAAGGTGGAGCAGGCTTTCGACGTCGTCGGCTGCGCCGCCCAGGTGGCCCAGGTCCTTGACGAGATGGCTCCGGCCGCTCGCCGCCAGCCGTAGCGAGGAGATGAGATTGGAACAAGTACCGGTCACCGTCCTGGTCCCTTCCTACCGGCGCAAGGACCGCCTCGAGCGGGCCCTGGGCTCGGTGTTCGGCCAGCGCGGCGTCCGGCCCCTGGAGGTGATCGTGGTCGACGACGGCTCCAAGGACGGGACGGCCGAGCTGGCCCGCGCTCTCGGCGTCCGCGTCATCGAAAAGCCCCAGAACGAGGGCTTGGCGGCGGCCCGCGACGACGGCCTGCGGGCGGCGGAGGGCGCCGAGTGGGTAGCCCTGCTCGACGACGACGACCAATGGCTCCCGCACCATCTCGAGACGCTGTGGTCGCGGCGCGACGGCCACGTCATGGTGGCGGGCTCGAGCATCACGGTGGGCGATGACCGGCCCCGCCTCCACGGCGCGCCCACCGGCTCGCCCGAGGTCGTGCGCTCGCCGGCCCGGTTGGTGTTCCCGGAGAACTCCTTCACGGCCAGCGCCACGATGGTGCGCCGTGACATCCTTGTCGACGTCGGCGGCTTCGACCGCCAATTGCGGTACCTGGAGGACCTCGACGCCTGGCTAAGGGTGCTCGAGCGCGGGACCGGAGCCCTGCTCCCCGAAGTGACCTGCATGTACGCCGTGCACCCGGGGCAGATGAGCAAGGACCGCAGCTCGATGCTGGCCGCGTCCAACCACGTCCTGGACAAGTACCCCGGGCGGCCGTGGTTGACGCCGGCGTTACGCGAATGCCTGGTCGTGGTGGACACGTGGGACGACATGCAGGCGGCGCGGGCGCAGCGCAACTGGGGAGAGGTGGCGCGCCACGGGAGTTGGCTCATGTCCCGGCCGGCCCGGGCCGCTGCGCTCACCAAGCTGTGGACGTTCCGACGCCAGGTCCGCCGCCGACCTTTGCCCGCCGCCGAGGCCGGGGCGGGCGTTACTGCACCCGGTCAACCCCCGACAGCGAACTAGGCAGGTGGTCGCGAAGGCCCGGGTGACCGCCCACGATGTTGTCCAACTTGCGCAGCGCCCGCCTGGTCATGTGGTGCGCCCACCCGAAAAAGGGCCTCGCTTGTACCTGCCCGCAGCTCACCGGGTAGTACCAGGAGGCCAGCGACTGCTTGAAAGCCTCGTCGCCCACGCCCAAGTCGAGCAGGGCCACGCCTCGGCCGGCGGCGCCCTCGGCCATGAACAGGAACAGCTGCATGCCGGGGGAGTACTGGCCGAGCTCGGGGTCGTAGGCGGGGAACCACAGCGACAACCGGCCGGGCGTCCGTATACCGACGTGGGCGGCCACCAGGCGGCCCCCGGCCGTCAAGGTGGAAACGCTGCCCCGGCACCAGGGGTCGTCGGACCAGGCCAGCTCTTTTACGACCCCGGCGACCCAGGGCCGGGAGAACCGGTCGAAACGCCCGTTGCGAAGGTATTGAGCCGATTTCCAGCTGATCAAGCGGGCCAGCGCGTCACGGTCGGACGACTCGAAGACAAACTCGAGTTTTCCTTGCTCACGTTCCAACTTTCGCCGTTTCTGCATCGTCGAGCGCATGAGGCGGTGGCCGGCCCTGTCGTCCTGGCGCATGTACGCTTCGTAGCCCCCGGTTATGTCCATCACGGGCGCATTGGTGTTGTAAAAGGCGAAGGGGGAAAAAATATCGAGGTTGCTGGTCAGGTGGTCGTAGTCCCACACGCCGATGCCGGCGCAGCGCAGGATCTCGACCGGGTCGAAGCGTAAGCCAGGGCCGCAGATAACCGCCTGCGCGTCGGAGATCCCCATGCCCAAGGCCCGGGCCACCCCGAGGGGCCGGAGCTGATAGGCCAGGTAGGCCACGGGCTCGCCCTGGTCACGCATGATGGCGACCCGGGTGTCGGGGCGATGGTGCCCGACGGCACGGGCAAAGCGCGCCGACAGGAAAGGGTTGTCCAAGCCCGCCCCCGAGAACTGGAGGCGGTGCCAGGCGGCGAGTTCGGCGTCCGAAAGCTCGTCGGGCCTGAGCGTTGAGATGTCCATAAGTTGATTTGGGGCCTAGACCGGACAGGGGTGCCCGACTAGCAGTGGGGCAGCATGGTCGGAAAATGACCCTTGCAGCTCTATGCTAATTGACGCGGCAGCTCGCCCAGTCCTGGAGGACGTGCATGCGTGACCCGGTCCGTCTCGGCCCCCGCTACTGGCAGGCCCGCTATCGGAGGTGGCCCAAACGCGGCGCTAGTTCCGATGGTTATTCCCTGCTGGTCCCGGTGCCCGGGGACCTGCCTGTGTTCCTGCGGCTGGCCCTCGCCGTCTGCCGGCACCAGGATCCCGCCTCCAGGCTCGAGACCCTCGTCGTACCCGACCGGGTCACCCCTTTGGTGAAAGACATCGTGGCGCAAGCGCGACCCGACTGGCCCGGTGCGCTCCGCCTGCAACCACTGCCGGTCCCCGAGCGCTGGGTGCTGCCCCGTTTGGGGAACCCCGGCCGCAACCACGCTTCGCAGCTGATCGCCGGCGTCAGCCACTCATTGGGCACCCACATCGTGTTGCACGATGCCGACCTGTTCTTGATGAGCCGGGATCTTCATAGGCGCCAGTTCGAGATGTGCCGGCAGCGCCAACTGGCGTGCCTCGGTATCAGCCCGCCCTGGGACCCATGGTTCGCCGAGCACGGGCGGGAGCTGGCCGCCACCTGGGAGCTGTGCGCTCAGGTGGCCTGGCTGCGTTCGTTCCCGCCCGTCCTGCACATGGCCCATCAAAACGAGATGTTCGGCGAGCACCACATGTTCGACACCACCTTCTACCCCCAGGCCTTGAGCGACCCGGCCCTGATCGCGGTGTCGCCCACCGAAGACTTCGTCCATTTCAACTACGTGATCTCCAACTACCGCCACTTCGTGCGTCCCCGTACCGGGCCGTGGCCGGACAACAGGTTCCGCCTGCTGCTCGTGCGGCTCCTGGTCGAGATCTTCGACCACGAGGGTGCCGGCTCCTACCAGTTGCCGAGCCTGGCCGAGCTGGGCGGCTGCCTGGGCGTCGAGACTGGCCCGGTCAAGTTCCCCGAACGCCAGAAGGGCGAACAGACCTACCGCAGCTTCCGGGACCTGATGGGCCGAGCGCTAACGGGGCCTTGGGTCGACGACGTCCGCCGCCAGGTGGCGGCCGAAGCGCTGGCGCCCTTCGACCGTTTCTACGGCTGCGAAGGCGCTCAGCTGTTCCCAGTCGTCGCTGCCGCTACCGGGGAGGGCCCGGTGCCTGGCGGCTCGCCTGCAGGAGGCTAACTGGGAGAAGAACTCGTAGTCGAGATCAAGCCCGATGGGGCGTGCCTGCGCCAGGCCCCTCGATCAATCGCGTCATAAACGGTCGGTTATGAGCCACCGTCCTCTGGCGAGTGCCCGCACGAACACTCTCCGGAGAAGTAGCCGGGCCAAGGCGCGTGCCATCACAGAGGGACCTGCGCCCCGGGCGGCAGTCAAGGAACGAGCTGGCTCTGACACGGGCGCCCAATCGACGAAGCCGTCCAAGTCGACGACCCGGAAGGCCACGGTCGCGAGGGGTTGGAGCACTGTTCGAGTTCTTGCGGTCTCCGAGTTACTTGCACACCGATCTTGGGGCCACGACGTCTTGCGGGCGCCTAAACCCTGACGCACCCCTGCTGAAAGGATTAGAACGCGGTTTCTGTAGTTGATGTGAGGGTGGCCAATGTCGTAAAGCGCGGGGGACCGAAGTGAATTGGCCGCAATTCCTAATGTCAGGTGGTTGGGCTGTGGCCGCCCCTTATTTGGCCGGGTCGACCGCCTGCAGGTCGGACCAGGGCAGGCTGGCCACCACGCTGTACTCGGCTTGGCCGTCCCAGCTGGTGGTGATGGGGTCGGTGCCGGTGTTGCCTTCGGCGGCCCAGTCGCTGGGCTGTTCGGACTGGAGCATGACCGCCCCGGCGTAGTCGGTGACCACCATGCCGTAGGTCTGCACGGCCCTAAAGACCATCTGGGCGTAAGGCGTCAAGCCGCTGGGCATGGCCAGGCTGGCCGGGAAGCGGAACCACTGGCCCTCGTTGGGCTGGGACGAGCCGTCGTTGCCGTGCGAGTTGCAGTCGGAGCGGTCGGCCGGGTAGACGTAGGCGTAGCAGCCCGGTAGCTCCACGGCGATGGCGTGGTCGATCGAGCCCGAGGCCACGTCGGCTTCGGTGATGGTGGTGGGCAGGTAGCCGATACCGCTGGCCGCCAGGCCGAAGGGGGCAGGGAAGACCCCGTCGGTGCTGGCCAGGGACAGCTTGCCTCCCCAGCACGCCGAGTAGGTGCCGTTGGCGTTGCGGTTGGCCTGCCACAGCTCCCACTCGCTGCCCGACGACGGCTGGTAGATGATAAGCGGGCTGTCCGAGCTCGAGTTGAGGTTGGCGTAGCTCGGGATGGGCAGCTCGGTGCCGGTGTCGGAGGTGAAGTTGTTACAACCGCTGCTCACGCTCACCTCTGAGTCGGACTGGGTGGCCGAGACCCAGTACAGGGGGGTGGTGTTGACCCCCACCGAGCCGTAGTTGTCCTTGTAGTCGGTGACAAAGGCGCTGGCGTACTCGCCCGAGTTGGGGTCGAGCGCCCAGCCCTGGACGTCGGAGACGAACACGCTGTCGGGCATCAGGCTGGCCGGCGGGGTGAGGTCGCCGGCACTGGCCGACGACGTCCCCGAAGCCGGTGGCGTGGTCGTTGTCGGCGCCACCGTCGTCGTGGGCGCCACTGTGGTCGGCGGGGCTGTGGTCGGCGGGGCTGTGGTCGTCGTGGGCGCCGCTGTCGTGGTCGGAGCCACCGTGGTGGTGGGCGCCGCTGTCGTGGTCGGCGCCGCCGTGGTCGGCGGGCTCAACGTGGTGGTCGGGGGCCCGGTCGCAGTCGTGCCATCGGTCGCAGGTGGCGCCACGGTCGTGGTGGGTGCCGCCGTTGTGGTCGGCGCCGCCGTGGTCGGCGGGGCCGCGGTGGTCGTGGGCGCCACCGTTGTGGTCGGGGCCACCGTGGTGGTCGGGGCCACGGTCGTGCTGGTAGGCGCCACGGTGGTCGTCGTGGTCGGGGCCACGGTCGTGCTACTGGTCGGGACTAAGAACGAGCCGGGCTCGCCGTTCTCCGCGGCGGCGGCCGGCGGGGCGCTTACCACAGGTGCCGCCGTCGTGGTTGTGGTCGCCGGGTGCGTGGGCCGGGTGCGGTACCTGTCGCTTGCCTGTGGCGTGCGCATGACGTCAGCGACCAGGGAAGACACCGGTCCGTACCTGGCCAACCGGCCGCTGGCGGCGAGCTCGGTGTAGCCGTGGCCGTTGGTCGAGGGGATCAGCGCGACAAGGTGGGGCACGGCTTTGGTCCACACTTTGCGCGCGTCGCCATAGTTCCTGACGATGCCCGAAACGGTGGCTTCCCAGTAGCCGCGACCGTTCGGCGTGGCCGCCATGGCCACGTAGCGCCAACCCTTGCCGTGGCCCGGCTTAAGGCCGTAGCTATGCGCGTCCCCGAAGCCGTAAACCCTCCCCGAGCTGCTCAGAAGCCAGTAGCCCTTGTGGTTTGGCGTGGCGACGATCTGGCGGAAAGGCCCAGGTCGTGGCGACGCCTCGCCGTAGAACTTGGCGTCCCCATGGGGATAGACATTGCCGGCGGAGTCCAAGAGGAGGTAGCCGCGGCCATTGGCGCTCGAGGCCATCCCTACGATCGTCGTCAGTGGCGCGGGCCCGGGGTAGGTGTGGACGTGCCCGAACGCCGCTACCCGCCCGTGGGCGTTGAACAGCCAAAACCCCTCACCGTCGGGCGGCGAGGCGATCCCTTTCACCGGGCCGAACCCCGTCGGGGCCGGGCCAAGGCGCGGTGCCGCGCCGTAGGTGATCACCGCACCCGAACGGAAGGCCACCCAGCCACTGTTGTGTGCGGGCCCGGCCGCGAAGCCGACCGCCTGGACGACCGGCACCCTGGGCACGTACTGCACATTGCTCTGAATGTGGGGGCCCGAAGCCGAAGCCACCATGACGCTGCCGGCGTAAGCCGTGCTGGCCAACGCCACCGCCACCGCAATGTTGCGCGCCCGGTGACCCTGGAGGTTGCAGGCCAACGACTTTCGCCTATCGCTGGCTCGCCCCCTCGTCGAAACGAGATTGGGCATACATTCCCCTCGGCTGTGAAGGGAACGTGATTAAGGTAAAAATGCGGAAGCACTTCGGAAATTGCGGAAAACCGCCGGTTTTTGTATATTCACCGTCTTTTTCCGATTATCTGCCCTCAGACAGGCTCCCTCGCTGCACCTCATAGCCTTTCGCTCAGCCCGGGGGGAGCTAGGCCATTACGGGGCTCAGGCCGGGATGGGGCT
>PMWT01000141.1 GCA_003166025.1 Acidimicrobiaceae bacterium
GGGGCGGTGCCGGCGGTGCTGGGGGTGGCCCGGGCGGGGCCGCCGACGCCCCATGGCGGGGGTGGCGGGGGTCCTCGGGAGCCACAAAGGCGCGTTTGCCTTTTCCCTCCACCAGGCCCCAGCCCTGGTAGGTCTTTAGGTCGTGGTGCATTTTGCACAGCCGGTCCAACAGTTCGAACACGGTGACATGGCTTTGGGCCCAGTCGGTGCGGTGGTCGGTCTGGCAGTGCCGGCTGCGCACCCCGCAGCCCTCTACGGCACAGGTGGGGTAGAGCCAGTCCAGAGCCGAGCGCTGGTGGGCGTTGGGGCGCCGGCCCAGGTGGGCCACGCCCACCACGTCCTTGCCCTTGGTGAGGATGGACTTGTAGAACGGGTCGCCGCACTCCATGATGTCGGCCACCACCTGGGGGCTCACCGGCCCGAAGCCGGGGATCTCGCAGGTCTCGCCGTCAATTACATAGCCCCGCAGCAATGCCGAGTGGTCGACGCGAACCATGACCTCGTAGCCCGAGGCCCCGCCGCCCGGCCCCGAGGCCAGCTCCACCAGGGCGTCAAAGGCGTAGGCCTCGGGGGCCTCGCGCCGGCCCTCTTCCCGGGCCATCTCGAAGGCCCGCTCGGCCAGAGGCCCTAAAGCGGCCATGACCCGGGCCCCGTCTTCGGGCAGGCCCCGGGCGTGCAGCTGCCAGGTCCCGTAGGGGTCGGTCCACTCCCTCAAGCTGCGGGCGGCCCGCACGTTGGCCCGGCGCTGGTCCAGGTCACTGGCTGCCGCCCGGGCCCGGGCCGCCTCGGTTGCCAGTTCGCCGAGCGAGCCGTCCCGGGCCGTAGCCAATAACCCGGCCGTGGCCCCCGGATTGGCCTCCGCCGCCCCCGAGACCAAGTAGGCCTGCTGGCGCGACAGCTCCCCGGCCCGGGCCGCCGAGCTCACCTCGGGCTGGTCGGCCATGGCCTGGCCCGCCTCTATGGCCCGGCGCGCTTCGCCGAGCGAGGTGCCGGTGGCCTTGGCCAGGCTCAGTGCCGCCGCTTTGGCCGAGCCCGCCCGGCCGGCGCCCCCGGGGCGGTCCCGGTCTACCGCCCCCCGGGCCAGGCGGGCGGCGACCAGGGCCGAGACCGTGGCAGCCATGCGTTCGATGGCCCCGGCGTCGCCCAGGAGCTCTCTCAGCCGCCCGGTGGGCACCAGGTCAGCGTCGAAGCCGGCGGTATACGTGCTCATGGCCGCTTTCAGCTCCGCCAGCGTCAAGGACATGGACCAGCTCCCTTCCCACCCGCCGTTCGGACCAGGGCCGGCATGAAGCCCGGCGATGCCGTTCCTTTTCGTAAGGGAACGTATGTTCGATAGTACTAGAGGGCAGTGACGAGAACCCACGGGAGATGGCGAACATCCCGACGACAATGGCGGTCGTAGCCTGGTGGCCGTGGAGGATGTCCCGGTTGCCATGGTGTGACGATTGCAGCAAGTTCTGGAACCCGCCTCAGCTCGTGGGCTCGGGCGAGTGCCCGACGTGCGGTAGGTCGCTGGCCGCCTCGGCGGGTGGTGAGCCGGCGGTGGCTCCAGCGGTGCCCGCCGGTCCGGTGGCGGCGGAGGAGAAAACAAAAGGCGCCCCATGGCACTTCAAGCTGCTCGTCGTCGGAGTTACCGTCTACATGGTGTACCGCATTTACTGGCTGATCGAATGGCTCCCGAAGCACATCTGAGCCCGGGCCAGCCGAGCGCTGGCGCCCGAGCAATGCCGTCGCCTGACGCAATAGTGGGGGAGCGGGGCCGGCGGTTATTCGTCCGGCGCTGGACGCCGCCCCAGGGGACCACCGAAGTGCGGGCGCCGGTCGTGCTGGTACACGGTTATGCCGAGCACTCCGGGCGCTATGACCACGTGGGGAGCGCTTTTGCGACTAGCGGGGCGGTGACGTGGGCGATGGACCTGCGGGGCCACGGGCGTTCCGAGGGCCCGCGGGCCAATATCGAACGCCTCGAGTGGGCCTTGGCCGACCTGGACCAGCTGGTCGACAGGGCTGGCGCCGGCGTCGTGATGTTCGGTCACAGCCTGGGGGGCGCGCTGGCGGCGGCTTACGCTGTTACCAGGCCGGGCAAGCTGAGCGGCCTTGTCCTGTCGGCGCCGGCTGTGCACCTGGCCCGCCGTCCTTTCTGGCAGGTCTGGCCGGTGCGCGCTCTGGCCTCCGTAGCGCCGAGCGCGGGAGTGGCCCGTGTGCTTCCAGAAGGGCTCAGCCGGGACCCGCAGATCGTAGAGAGCTTTGTCCATGACCCGTTGGTGTGGCACGGGCGGGCACCGGCCCGGACGGTCATCGAAATGTACCGGGCGGGCCGCGCCGCCCTGGGCCGGGCGGCGGAGCTCACCGTCCCGTTCCTGGTCGTCCACGGCGAGGCCGACCCCATCGTGCCCCTATCTTCGACGCGGGACCTCTTTGCGGCCGTGGCTGCACCGGACAAAGAGCTGGTCGTTCTACCTGGCTTCCGCCACGAGCCCCACCAGGAGCTGGGCAAGGAGGATGTCATAGACCGGGTGGTCGAATGGGCAGCTCGGCACTGAACCAGTGCGGACCGGCGTCAAGCTGTAGGGGCCGCCCGAAGCTGTTAGCCTCATCTTTCGCATCGTGTACGGGCGGTGGCGCAGTTTGGTAGCGCACCAGACTGGGGGTCTGGGGGTCAGGAGTTCAAATCTCCTCCGCCCGACGGAGTTAGTGCAGGTCAAGAGGGGTACGGGCCTCGGAGCGCGTCGGGAAACGGTAATGCGGTAGTTAGCGAGCGTGCAGGCTTCAGCTGGCCGCAGGCGTTGTCAAGCCACCAGGCCAGGTAGGCGGCCACTGTGGTGGCCCGGTCCGGGGCGACCCCCTCGGAGGCGTGCTTTAGGACCTGCTCAAGCCGGGCGAGCAACTCCCGCTTTGTGCAGCGTGAGGCCGACTATGTAAGCCGCCGACCTGCGGCTCGACGACCTCCTCGCGCCCCTCGGCCGCCCTGTGCGAGTCGGCAGTACTGCGATGGGCCTCATGGTGTGGCGGGATCTGGATGTGACCGTCGCGTGCCGGTCACTCAGCATCCAAGAGGTCACCGGCATCGGGGCCACGCTCGGGGAGCACCCGTGCGTCAGGCAAGTGCTGTTCCGGAACGACACCGGCGCCTGGAACACCGGTCCGGGCTATCCAGATGGGCTCTACCTCGGGCTTAGTTATCGAAGCCCCAGTGGTCATCAAGGCACTGTGGGCGGGGCGCCCGGAGTATCGACGCTCGGTCACCAGCTACGACATTTACGAAGCCGTACTCCGCGAGGCAGTCAGCACACCAGACGAGTTCGATAATTGGGTCTCCAACCGCCGGCCAACTCCGGGATGACCAGGGCGCGCACGCCCGCGGGGACGGCGCAAGCCCGCACCGAACTATCCATCGGTACGGCCTGCCGGCGGACCGGACCGCCAGTGACCGCACAGCCGAATATGTCGCGACGGTCCCCCAACGGCGCGCTGGTCTGAGGTGCGGTGTTCTGTGCGGCCACTGTGGCGGGCGGATCGGCGCCGGCATCCGTTCGCTACAGTGCGGAGATGACCACGCCACCAATGTGGAGCTACGGAAAGTTCGTACTCGGTTGTGGCATGTTCGGCGGGATGGGCGGGAGCCCGGAACTCGTGGGTCGTGGGCTGGACGAGCCCGCGGCGTTCGCGACTATGGACGAGGCGGTTGGTCTGGGCATCACGTTGTTCGACACTGCGGAGAGTTATGCCGGAGGTGCGAGCGAGATCATGATCGGCCGTTGGCTGGTCGAGCGCGACTCGGCGGTCACCGACCGAGTTCGTCTCGCTACCAAGGTTGCTCCGCCGGGCGTCGACGGGCCCGGCGGCCGCTTTGACACCTCCTTTCTCGAAGAGAAGTTCTCTGGCAGCCTTCGACGGCTTGGTGTCGAGACTGTCGAGTTCCTCCTCACCCATGCACCTGATGACGGCACGCCGATTGAGGAAACTCTCGAGGGGCTCGAGGCGGTACGCGCTAGTGGCCGCTGCCGTTACGTGGGCGCGTGCAACGTTGGTGCGGGCCAGCTCACGGCCGCCCTCGAAGCGGCTGAACGGCTCGGCACCAGCGGCTACCAAGTCGTGCAGAACGGCTACAGCCTGCTCGGGCCCCGAGACGACCGAGCCGTACGGTCGATGTGCGCCGAGCGCGATCTGGCGTTCACGCCGTTCTCGCCCCTGGCCGGCGGTGCACTCACCGGGAAGTACCAACGCGACGTCATCCCACCCCCAGGCTCCAGGATGGCGCTGCGACCCGATGGGGTCGATAAGCTGCTAACCCCCGCCGTGTACGACGCTATTGATCGGCTCCGCTCTGAGGCAGAGCGCCGGCACGGAGTCGAATGCGGTGCCCTCGCTCTCGCATGGCTGTTGGACCATCGCGAGGTGACCGCTGTTGTCACCGGTCCTGCCCGTGGATCGCCACACCTGGACCTGGCCGCGCAAGCGACCGACGTCGTTCTGTCGGATGCGGAATTCGCCGAGATCGAATCCTGGTTCGCGTCGTCCGCCGCCGGCCAATAGCAGAACGCTCCCGACGCACCGTTAGCCAGACAACGAGGCTAGTCGGCGCCGGTCAAGCGGGGCAGATAACGGGGACGGATGGCGACGCCGAGCCCGGCTGGCGTTCCCTGAGCGCACCGAACGACATGCCGGTCGTCGATGCCGGCGAGCGGCGTTCTGTGCAAGAAGTTCTCGCGCTGGCCGGCTCGACGAGCGTGATCGGGAACGATGCCGATTCCGCGCTCCCGGCCGCAGCTGGTGCGAGGAACCTGAGACATCCGAGAATTCCCGTTATGGCGCGCCCCGCTTGTCCGGGTTGAGCACTTTTCGGTGATCGGGGTGCACCGTCCGAGATCGGATGATTGGGCGTGTAGGACCGCCAGGCAGTTGACCGGGTAGTCGCTGGATCCGCGACCATTTACGGATTAACGCGCCGCTGGCGTGGTCTGAAGCTCTCCGTTTTGAGTGATGGTCACGCGCCTGGCGAACGTGAGACACTTCGCAACTCCTGGACAGCTTTGCGCCTGGACCGGAGTGGCGCCGGCGAGCAACGAGTCGGCCCTTGGGGCCGTCTGCATCGATTGCGGCGTGCAGAAGTTCACGCTCATGGGCAGGCCCGACCACCCGATAACCAGGGCCTTACCGGGCGCCCGATAACACTCAGCAGGGTGCGGACCGCAGCGGATATTATGCGTTCCAGTACTAGGGTCTCGGATGGCAGGTGTGCTACCCAAATGCTAGAACGGTCACGGCGTTGGCGGGACGTAGGTGCCCTCGATCGACAGCAGGTAGTGGTTCGGGTCAGCGCTCTCGCTCAGGAACGGTAGTGACTCCTCGAGGTCAATGTAGGTGGCACGCATCGGGGCCTTGGGGTCGGGGCAGTACTGGACAATTGCCTCATTGCCGACCGACACCCCGGCGAGCTGCTTTGCCTTGCCCGGGAAATAGAACGACCCCGTCTGTTGGTCGACCCAGGTCACCAGGTCGGTATGGGCAAAACCGGCTTCCTCCAGGTCCTTGAAGACGTTGAGCATGAGCTCGCTGCTGAGGCTGCCCCCCCATTTGTTGACGATATAGACCAGGTCAATGTCGCCCGTGATCGGGCACATCACCGTACCCGGGACCAAAGTGGCGGAGCAAAGCTCTGGGATCGACTTGCCGAGCCTGGGGGCCGAGGCATAGGCGATGTTCTCCTCGTAGGGCTCATAGAGCTTGAGACCGACGACGTCGCCCGGCCGCTCTCGGTGGCGTTGAAGCCGGAGTTGACCCAGCCCTTCTGCCCGTTGCGGCGTGTGCAACGACGGCACATT
>PMWT01000208.1 GCA_003166025.1 Acidimicrobiaceae bacterium
AACTTTCGGAACAGCCTCTTAGAACTGCCTTACCTGGGCGCGCCCACGGCCGTGGTCAACGTGCAAACGAGAAAAGTAACACCAGACATAGTAAGTCGGTATTCCCTACTTCGACCCGGTATGGCGTGGCGTCCATCGTGCCGCGTTGTGCCACGACCGTTGGTTGTTTGCGCACCACGTAGTTATTCGCGCCTAGCCCCAGGGGGTAGATGATGGCCACCGGAAACTGCACCCGAAATTTCGCCGGGATTACGGCCTACGCCACGATGAACGGTAGGGGCCCAGTTGCCCGGCTGGCCCGTGGGCGTCTCCTCCGGCGCCACGCCTGGAGGGGTGGGGGAGGGGCACCCGCCGCCCGGTTGTTTGCCCTTTCGACCGCGGTCCTAATCGTTCTCATCGGGCTGCCGACCGTGGTTTTGACCGTCTCCAGCCCACCCGCCGCCGCCGGGGTACTGAGTGGACCAGCAGGGTTCACGGGCACCGGTGCGCCTCCTGGGGGCGAGTACGCCAAGGCACCCACGCCCCCCAAGGTGCTCCCGCCGTCGGGCAAGCCAAGCGGCGGGGGCGGCGTCAAGCCTCTGGTCACCAGCCCCGGCGGCGACACCCTCAACGTCTCGGACGTCGTCGTCGGCAGCTTCAATAATTCCGACTGGCAGACCGAGTACGTCTCGCCGTCGACCGGTGCGGCGCTCTACGAGAACTGCGAAACACCCTTGGCTACCTACGGCGGGGCCTACGTCCCCTTTTGCGCCGAGATCGCCCTAAGTGACGCCAAGACGGGCTCAGAAACCACCACGGACAACAGCGCCTCAATTGACATCTATGACGCATGCAGCGACCTGGTGGCTGACGGTACCGCCTACGGCGCCCACATCATCGGGACCGACTACATGACCAGTGCCGACCTCGGGGGCGAGCCGGTCACCCTGCCGACCTCGGGGGTGTGCTTTGGTGAGTGGACCGCCACCTATACCTATACCCAGACGTTCCACGACGGGGACGAACTGAGCGACTCGGCATCGGCGACTTTCGAGGTAACGGGGAGCCAAGAGGTCTCCCTGGACGGTTACGTGACCCCAGCCGACCCCGACCCGTCGGTCCCCTGCGAGTGCGCGACCCCGTTGGTCGAAATTGCCAGCCTCGCCCCCGGCACCGGTGATGTGGTCGAGACCTACCACGACATTTCCGTGCCCGGGGCCGGTGTGCCTTTGTCCCTAACCCGCACCTATGACTCCGGTGTGGCCCAAGAGCAGGTCACCACGACCACCACGCCGGGGCCGCTCGGATATGGGTGGTCTTACAACTTGGGCATGAGCCTGTCGCTCAATACCTCAACCGAAGTGGCCACCGTCGACCAGGAGAACGGCACCCTGCTGCGGTTCTCGCCCTACGTGTCGGGTTCTTCGCCGGCGTGGTGCGCCGGCACGACCAATTACTGCGCCGACCAACCACAGGACCTGGCCACCCTGGAACAGAACACGGGGGGCACTTGGACCATGGTGCGCTACGTCGGCGGCACCCCGACGACTTTTAGTTTCTCGTCCGCCGGGGCCCTGGTCGGCGAGGCGGACCAAGGTGGGGCGTCGCTGACGGCCACCGCTGAGGCCGCCGGTTCGGGGGCGTGCCCGAGCACCGCCGCCGCCTGCACGGTATGGGCCAGCTCGGCCTCGGGCCGTTCGCTCACCTTGGCCTTTGACAGCTCGGGCCGCCTGTCGTCGGCCACCGACGGGGCGGGCAACACCGTTTCTTATTGCTATTTCGGCCAGTCCTGCGCGAGCGGGGCCAGCGACGGCGGTGCCCACGACCTTTACTCCGCTACGGTCCCGGGGGGCGCTACCACCAGCTACGGCTACGACTCTTCCAATTCGACCGCCGCGTTCGACCACGACATCGTCTCTGAGACGCTGCCTACTGGCGGCACTGTCACCAACACCTTCAACAGTTCGGGCCAGGTGGCTTCGCAGGACGCTCCCTCCGCCGATGTCACCTTGGCCTACCACGGCAACAACCAAAGCCTTACGGGGGGGTCGACGGTGGTCTCGACCTGGCCGAGCGGCACCTCCGGCTCCGCCCAAGAAGTCGACTACCAGTTCTCCAGCGGGGTGTTGGTGGCCGAGACCACCGGGTACGGCACAACGTCGCCGGCGACGACCTATATGGACGTCGACCCGACGTCACTGGTCAGCACGCTGGTCCAGGACGGCAACGACAACGTGGCGCTGAACACGGTCGGGGGCGACAGCTCGGGCGACCCCATGAACGCCGGGGACGTGACCCTGGCCAGCGACGGCATGGGCAACATAACCGAGCACCAGTACAACGCCGATAACCAGATCTGGTGCGAGGTAGGCCCGGCCGAGTACGCGGACGGCGTCACCTGCCCGACCAGCGCGCTCTCGTCCCCGCCGAGCCCGGGTGCGAGCGACCCCGACCTTGGGGCGACCATCAATTTCTACAACTCCGCCGGGCAGTTGACCGCCACCACGGACGCCTTGGGCAACACACGCACCTACTCGTACACCTCGGGCGTCAGCGGGGTACCCAACGGCCTGCAGTACTGCAGCGTCGACCCTGTCGACTACCAAAAGAGCGTGACCTGCCCCGCCTATGGTTCGGCCCACGTGACCGGCACGACCACGGCGGCCTTCGACTCGGCCGGGGACCTCACTTCTTCCACTGACCCCGACGGCAACACCACCACCTACGCCTACGGCGCCAGCGGCCATCCCGGGCTCGTCTCGTCGGTCACGAGCCCCGACGGGACCACTACGTCGTACACCTATAACTCTGCGGGCCTGGTCACTTCCCAGACGGTGAGCTTCGGCACCTACAGCGCCACCACGCTCAACGCCTACAACGGCGCCGGCGAGGACTACTGCACCGTGACCCCGGCCGAGGACGCCAAGGGTGTTACCTGCCCGTCTTCGCCCCCGTCGTCGCCACGGTCCTAGAACCGTTGGGCTGG
>PMWT01000221.1 GCA_003166025.1 Acidimicrobiaceae bacterium
GATTCGTTCCGCAACGTGAACGGGCTCAGTTTCCCCAATTTGCCTCTGCTTGATGAGGACCCCCTGGTGACGGCCTGGTCAGGGGTGTACTTCGGGCAGTTGGAAATCGACGGCCAGCAAGTGCCGGTCATGGGCGCCGACCCTGGGGCGGCCGTCTTGCCACCGGTGCTGTCAGGCCACGGCTTCGACCGCGGGGGCCAGGTGGTCCTCGGCAACCTCACATTGGCCGCGCTGCACAAACGGGTAGGCCAAACAGTGGAAGTCAGCGCTACCGGGGCCCGGCAGGCCCGGTTGCTGATCGTCGGGACCGCGACCATGCCGGCGTTCGGAGGGACGGGCGGCGCGCACATGGAAATGGGTAGCGGGGCCGTGCTCGACTACGAACTGGTCCCGTTGGCTCAAAGGAACCCCTTCGACCAGCCCCAGGCAGGTCCCAATGCCATCTTGATGCGCGCCCGAGCAGGGACAAGCATGGCCGCGGTCCAACGTTCGATCGACGCCATCGTCGTGAAACTGGGTGGGGGACCCGGTGGCGGGGCGCCATTGCTCGGCCCGCAAAGGCCGGCTGAGATCATCGCTTACCGCAACCTCGGTGCCACTCCCGACCTGCTCGGTGGCGCCCTTGCTGCCGGCGCGGTTATCGCTCTTGGCCTCACCCTGGCCGCCTCGGTGAGGCGGAGGCGTCGCGACCTCGCCCTGTTGAATTCCCTTGGCTTCACCAATACTCAACTGGCCGCCACCATCGCCTGGCAGTCCACTGTGGCTGTCGGGACCGGCACCGTCGCCGGTGTGCCTTTGGGCATCGCGCTAGGCCGTTGGCTGTGGGAGTTGTTCGCCCGAGCAATAGACGCCGTACCCGACCCGAGCATCCCCGTCCTCTCGGTGGTCCTCGTCGCTGTCGGTGCCCTGTTGCTCGCCAACCTGGTTGCCGCGGCCCCGGGGCGTACCGCCGCCCGAACCCCCGCGAACCTCGCTCTCAGGACAGAATAAGGGCGACCGTAGCCGGCCCTGGGCCCCGGCCTGACCAGCGACCTTAGCCTTAGGCCGGCTCGGGAGCTTCGCTGCGGGAGCGCTCGTTCAGGTCGATGACCTCTCTCGTGGCATTGCCAGCCGGGGTTACTGCCACCGACTGTCGCGGCGCCACGAGCGAGGGCAGGGTCGCCATCGCCACCCCGCCGGCTACCAGAAGGACCATGGGCCCGATGAGGATGGCCGGCGAGTCGAGGCGCCTACGGTGCGGGACGTGTTGAGGAGGCCGGACGCGAGCCCTGCACCACCACCAGAGAAGCACCACGGCGATGACCAAAGGCAAGTGCCGTGGTCCTGGTGGCAACAACGACTTGCGGCCTCAAATTCCATCGCGGGGGAAATGAGGTGGGCGCTCGCTCCGCGACTAGGGCTACATCCTGGAACCGGGAAGGGGCTGGATGATGCCGAAGGTGTTGCCCTCTGTGTCTTTGGCGTAGATGGTGTCGCCAACTCCGGGCACGGTCTGCCTCTCGCCGACGATCTCGCCACCCGCGGCCTTGACCTTGTCGACCATGTCGTCCAGGTCGCCGACACCGACCCAGTTGATCACCGGCTGAGGGTTGTACGCCCGGGGCATGATCGCGCCGTTTATCCCCAGCCCCTCCTCGCCGGTGTGGGCCAGCCAGTAGTCCACCCCAGGCACGCCTGAGGACGTGATCTCCCACCCGAAGATCTCGTAGAACTTGCGAGCGCGCTCGACGTCGTCGGCGGTTATCTCGAAATGGACGACTCGTGCCATGGCGTGGCCTCCCTTTGAAGATTGTGCCCGGAGCCCACCTTAGGGGGCCCAAACGTAAGCGGGCCGCGCCGCTACCGCCTCGGGCCCGGTCCTTTTTTGGTTGGGGCAGCTGCGGTCGGGTTGTTAAACTCCGTTCGATCACAACGGATGAGTTCGCAGGACACGACGAGGACACGAGTTATCGGGCTCTGCTCAGGGTGCGCGGCTTCACCCAGCTGCTCGTCTCCACGCTCGCGGCCCGGATCGCGACCCAAATGTTCTCCGTGTTGCTGGTGCTATTTGTCCTCGAGACCCACCATTCGGCCAGCCTGTCAGGGATCGTCGTCGTGTGCAGCCAGGTGCCGGGCATCATCGTGAGCCCGATCGCGGGGGCGCTGTTGGACCGCGGGTCGCGGGTCGCCCTGATGAGGCTCGATTACCTGGTCGGTTCGACGTGCATCACCACGATCGGCATATTGTCGGTGCTCCATAGCCTGCCGACCGGCGTGCTGCTCCTCGTGGTATCGACGGCATCGGTCACGGCTCCGCTCAGCCGGGTGGGCGGGAGGTCGCTCTACCCCGTCCTGGTGCCGAGACCACTCTGGGACCGCTCGAACGCAGCCGATTCGGGTACCAACGTGGTGGCCACCGTGCTCGGCCCCGGAGTGGCGGGAGTCCTCGTTGCGCTCGTCGGGCCACGGGTGGCGCTTTTTGTCCCGGCGATCGTCCTGCTCCTCGCCGCCGTGCTACTCGTCCGGTTCGTGGTCCCGGACGCGCCGTCTGCCGCGGCTGCCTCGGTGCTCGCTGACGCCCGGGGCGCGATCGGTTACGTGTGGCGCAACCGGGTGCTCCGGATGCTCGCTGGCACCATGACGGTTTTCAACGCTTGCGGCGGCATCTTGACGGTGGCCGTGCCGTTCATCGTGCTTCGCGGGCTCCACGGTGGGTCGGCGACGGTCGGCTTACTATTCGCCATCATGGGTGCCGCCGGGTTCCTGGCGGGGTTGCTCACTGGCCGTTTCGGGACCGAGAGCCGGGAGCAGCACCTGCTAGCGACCTCGTGCATGACGACGGCGGTCGCATTCGGAGCCCTCGCGTTCGACCGTCACGAGCTCGTCCTGGTCATCCTGGTGGCGGTTATCGGCACGGCGAACGGGCCGCTTACCGTGGCAATGTTCTCGCTTCGCCAACGAGCCACCGAGCCGCAATGGTTCGGCCGGGCGTTCGCGGTCTCAATGAACCTCAACTTCGTGGGGAGCCCGGTAGGCGCGGCTATCGCCGGGGCGCTGCTCACGCGCTCGGTCAAGCTCACGCTCCTTGTGGCCGCGTCCTGCGCCGTCATCGGCGGCATCTGGCCGACGGTGCTGCCGGCGTCGAGTTACGAACCGCTGGCCCAGGGAGCGGCGGCCACCTGAAACGGCGCTCGTCCAGCCGAGCAGCCCGTCCGCGAGCCGGGCCTACGGTGGTGGTAGCTTCTGTCCCGCTTGTCTGTCCCGCTTGTCTGTGACGCTTGGCGGCCAGTAGCGGACGTCGGCAATGGAGGAGGAGACGCGGATGCTACCCACGCTCGTTGCCAGGGCCCCCTTCAGTCGGATGTCTTCGGGGCGGCCTCCACGGTACCCGGCTCTGTGGGGAGTACCTGTGCTGGCGGTCCTCGCCTTGACGCTACCGTTGACGCTGGGCAACGCGCCCGCTTTGGCCGCCGCTGCCGTTGGTGCGTCGATCACATGCACCAATGGCGACGCCATTCTTGGCCCGCTGCACTCGTCGGTGACACTGGCACCGGGGACGAGCGGGTCGCTCGTTCTGGGCGGGATCGACGGCGGTAAAGGTAGCTACATCGGCAACTGCGTCCTGGACGGCACAATCCCGACGGGATGGAAAGTGACCGAGGCGAGCTGGGTGGACCTCAGTGCGACCAGCGGCTCAGGTAATGCCGGGAGGTTCAAGTTGGAGACCCCCAATAGCACCTTTGTCGACACCGGGACGTTCGCCAACTCGGGCACCTTCGAGGACGGCTCGTCCGGCCTCACCCAAGTGCTCCTGGTCGGGGATTTTGTCAACACCGGGAGCGTGGTGGCCGCCGGTGGCGGCTTCGGGACCGCAGGCGTGGCTTCCAACCCGACGTGCCCGAAGTGCACGTTTGTCGACGAGGGCACGGTCGAGGTCAACCCGGACCAGGGTTTTTCCTCCGGGAGCATTTTTGTGCTCGCGCCAGGCGGCACCATCGACGACCGAGGGACATTCGGCATTGCCAACGAGTCGAGTTTTGACATAGAGGGCGGTTCGGTGACAGACGGGGAGCCGACCTCTACTCAATACCTAGGGCTAGGCGCTCCGACTATCAAGTTCGGTACCGGGCTCCCTCCAACATCGCACGGGTCCATCGACATCACCGACTCCGCAGACCTCCAAGGGGTTATTGCCAGGCACTGGTCTCTCAATGTCACCGGGGGGTCGGTGGCGGCGGCCGACGCCGGCAATGCCGGCACGTTCCTGTGGGACCACGACGACAATGCAACGTTTTCGGACGCCACGACCTTTGTCAATTCCGGGACGTTCACGGACAACACGACCGGGTGGTCGCAGTACATCGAGGTGTCCCGCTTTGTCAACACGGGCACGGTCGTTTCGGAAGCCCCCGGCTTCGGTATGAGCGGCGCGACGGGTATCGCGGGGCCGGTGTTTGTCAATTACGGGCGCCTGGTGGTGGAGCCGAAGGCCTCGTTCGGTGTGGCCGGCACGTTCGAGCTTGCCGGGGGCGCCGTCATCAATCGTGGCGGCTTCGGGATCGATAAGAGCACTTTAGAGGTGAGCGGAGGTTCGCTCTCGGGCAACCCCGCCACCGACGTTTACTATCTGGGTGCCGGGCCGGCCACGGTGAGCTTCGCGCCCTCGGTGCCGACCAGCTCGGCCGGCACCATTGACTTTAGTATCGGGCTGACCCTCAACGGCATTGTCCCCAAAAAATGGGTGATAGACAACATTGGCGGAATTGGGCCGGCGCTGACCGCAAACCACTCGGGCAACAACGGCACCATAATCTGGGGCGCGAGCGGCCCGTTCACGGCCAACGGCACATTCGTCAACACTGGTTCGCTCGACGATACCGGCGGCGGTTTCAACCTGACGGCACAGGACTTTGTGAACGCGCCTAACGGTAAGCTGATGGTAAGCAGCGACGGTGGCTTCTCGAGTTCGGGTAACTTTCGCAACGACGGGGACCTTGACCTCGGGCCGGGTAACAAGCTCTCCGTCGCCGGCAACTACTCGCAGGCATCGGGAGGGGCTCTCGGCCTTGGTGCCGGGGGCACCTTCAGTGTGGGTTCCGTGTCAGTGGGAGGGACGGCTGACCTAGGGGGCGCCCTGGCCGTCGACAGGATGGCCGGGCTGAAGGTGACGACGGGCGAGACCGCGTCGGTCGTGACCGCTCACGCCGTGGCCGGCAGGTTCAAGCCCGTGTCCGGGCTCGTCGGTCCCGGTCCCGCCCTCGTGATCAGCTATGGTCCGGCTGCAGTCACCCTGGGGCCGGGAAAGACGTCTAGCTGATCTCATTGGCCGGGTCGCGATAGCGACAGCTCGGACGTGGGGGGTCGGAGCGCAGCGCGACCGGCTGACGACATCGAGGCCGTGCCATTTGACGTCCCGCGATAAAAGTGATATCACTTTGATAGACGACCACAACGGGCGCCGGGTCACATGGAGGCAGTGCGATGCAAGGACCGACAGATCTGAAAGTTGGCCAGGTACAGCCGGCAAGCCCCATTGATGAGCGGGCGTACCCCTCGTGGCCGGGCATACCCGTCCTGGTGTTTTCGATCGCTGCCGTCATCGCCGGTGTACTGCTGATCAGGGGCGGTGGGGCGACCAGGAACTGGACCGCCGTGGCGATATTTATCCTGGGCGCGCTCGGTTACGCTGGCCTGAGCGCCATTTCCCCCGGACAGGTGAGGGTCGTACAGCTTTTCGGCGGTTACCGGGGGACGGTCCGTACCACGGGCTTGCGCTGGGTCAACCCCTTCTCCGTGCGCCGCCGGATCTCGGTGCGGATCCGTAACAAGGAGACGCCGACAGTCAAGGTCAACGACTCGGACGGCAACCCGATCGAGATCGCCGCCGTGGTGGTGTGGCAGGTGCGGGACAGCGCCCGCGCCACCTACGGCGTCGAGGACTTCATTGCTTTTGTCGATACGCAGAGCGAAACCGCTCTTCGCCATGTCGCCAACGGCCACCCGTACGACAACGCCGGCACTGACGTGCTCTCGCTCCGCGACCACACCGACGAGATCGCCGGCCAACTGGCGGCCGAGATCGCCGCCCGGGTCGTCCCGGCCGGTGTCGACGTCATCGAGGCCAGGATCACCCGGTTGTCCTACGCGCCCGAGATCGCCCAGGTAATGCTGCAGCGACAGCAGGCCAGCGCCGTCGTGGCCGCCCGCTCCCGGATCGTCGAGGGTGCGGTCGGGATGGTCCAGATGGCGCTGGGCAAGCTGGCCGAGGAGGGCATCGTCGAACTGGACGAGGAGCGCAAGGCAGCGATGGTCTCCAACCTCCTGGTCGTACTTTGTGGCGACCGGGGCACGCAACCGATCGTCAACGCCGGGTCGCTGTACCACTAGAACGGTGCCTGACGCCTCGGCGCCCGAACGCAAAAGCATCCTGCTCCGCCTCGACCCGGCCGTCCACGACGCGCTGGCCCGGTGGGCGGCAGACGAGCTACGAAGCACAAATGCCCAGATCGAGTTCCTGTTGCGGCGGGCCTTAGGCGATGCCGGCCGCGGCGGGGCGACCGGCCCTCTGCCCACGCGCGGCCGGCCGAAAAAACAACCCGGCTCGTAGTTGACGGGGCCGGACTTGTAGTTACGGGCCGGCTGGCAGCGACGGAGCTGCATTGGCCCTGAAGAGGGGAAAGAAATGACAAACGGGGCACCTGAAAGCGAGCCACAGGCCGCACCGGCGGCTCAGGCCATCGGCCTGTGCAAGACCTATGGGACAGGGCAGGCAGAAGTGCATGCTCTGGCCGGCGTCGACGTCACCTTCGCACGGGGCCGCTTCACGGCCGTCATGGGCCCATCCGGCTCAGGGAAGTCGACGCTCATGCATTGCATGGCGGGCCTGGACCGCCCGACATCCGGGCAGTCGTTGATTAGCGGGCACGATATCGGGAAGCTGGACGATGCCGGGCTCACCCAGCTGCGACGCGACCGCATCGGCTTCGTTTTCCAGTCGTTCAACCTGGTCCCGACGCTCAGCGCCGAGGAGAACATCAAACTTCCGGCCGATCTCGCCGGCCGCAAGGTCGACCAGGCGTGGTTGGACTACCTGGTGAGCCAGCTCGGCATCGGCGACAGGTTGGGCCACCGCCCGAACGAGATGTCAGGCGGCCAACAGCAGCGCGTCGCCTGCGCCCGAGCGCTGATCAGCAAGCCTGACCTCATTTTTGCCGACGAGCCCACCGGCAACCTCGACTCGAACGCCTCGGCCGGGATGCTGGCTTTCCTGCGCCGCTCTGTGGACGAGCTGGGCCAGTCCATAGTCATGGTCACCCATGACCCCCGCAGCGCCGCTTACGCGGACCGGGTCCTGTTCTTGGCGGACGGGAAAGTGGTCGACGAGCTGAACAAGCCGACGGCCGACCTGGTGCTGGACAAGATGAGGGGCCTGGGGGCTTGAAATGCGCAAAGTCACCATCAAGGGCCTGCTTGCCCACAAGCTCCGACTGGCACTGACATCGCTCGCCATCGTCCTCGGGGTCACCTTCATCTCCGGGACGTTCGTGCTCACCGACACCCTGCACAACATGTTTACCTCGTTGGTCGGCAGCATCTACCAGAAGATCGACTTCGAGGTCCGGGGTGTCGCCCAGTTCCCGGGCAACAGCGCCGATGCCGTGCGCAACCCGTTGCCCGAACGAGTGCTCGTAGCGGTGCGACGTGCCCCCGGCGTAGAAGCCGCCTATGGGGAGGTTGTGAACTATGCCCAGTTCGTTTCCCATACGGGCCAGCCGATTGCCACCGGGGCGGAACCGACGCTGGGCGAGAACTACGGTCCCGACCCGCGGATTTCGGAGTTGCGTATCGTCCAGGGCCGCCCCCCGGAGACCTCTCATGACGTGTTGATGGACGCGGGGACGGCCAAAAAGTACCACTTCAGCGTGGGCCAGCACGTCCGCATCCTCTTCGGGGGCCCGACCCGTAGCTTTACCATCACCGGGATCGTCCAGTTTGGTACGGCCGACAACCTGGCCGGCGTGACGGTCGCCGCCTTTACCCTTCCTACGGCGCAGGTGGTGCTCGACGAGGTAGGCGAGTTTGACCACATCAACGTGGTCACCCGGCCAGGGGCCGACAAGGCCGCGGTCGAGCGGTCCATTGCCCGGTCCTTGCCGCCCGGGGCCGAGGTCGTAACCGGCCAGACCGTGGTCAACGAGCAGACCAGCTCCATCGACCAGGCCCTTTCGTTTTTCTCCACGGCCTTGCTCGTGTTCGCCTTTATCTCGCTGTTCGTCGGGGCCTTTACCATCTTCAATACTTTTTCCATTACCGTCGGGCAGCGGGCTCGGGAGCTGGCCATGCTGCGCGTCGTCGGCGCCAGCCGTCGCCAGGTCTTCCGCTCGGTGCTCGGGGAAGCCGCCATTGTCGGGGTGGTCTCCTCGCTCATCGGTACCGGCCTCGGCGTGCTCGCCGCCCTCGGGCTCGAGGCGTTGCTGAGCGCGTTCGGTTTCACGCTTCCGTCGGGCCCGCTGGTGTTCGAAGCCCGGACGGTGGTGGTCGCACTGGTCGTCGGGGTCGGGGTGACAGTGACCTCCGCCATCAGTCCGGCGCGCCGGGCCGTGCGCGTCCCGCCGATTGCCGCCATCAGCGACCGTCAAGAAGTCAGTGAAGCCTCTGGCCGCCACCGCTTCACCCGCGGTACCGCCGTCGCCCTCATCGGTGGGGCACTGCTGGCGGTAGGGCTTTCGGTGCCGGTGGTCGCGCTTGTGGGCGCCGGCGCGGCGGTCGTCTTCGTCGGTGCCGCCATGCTGGCCCCGGCCGTGGCCCGGCCCCTCTCCAGCGCCATCGGGCGACCGTTGGCCGCCGTCCTCGGGGCACCCGGCAAGTTGGGACGGGAGAACTCCATGCGCAACCCGCGACGCACGGCCCAGACCGCTTCGGCCCTCATGATCGGCATCGCCCTGGTGTCGGCCATGGCCGTTTTCGGGGCGTCGGTGTCGCGCTCGGCTACGTCCAGCATCAACGACGCAATCAGCGCCGACCTGATCATCAGCGGTACGAGCAATGGCTCCGGCTCGTTCAGCAGGGCCCTGGCTGACGCGGTAACCCGCGTGCCCGGTGTCACTTCGTCGTTGATCGCTTACGGCGGCGAGTTCGAGGTCCGCCAGTCAGTGGAGGACCTGAAGGGTGTTTCGACCCGGGACCTGTCCGAGACCGTGGTCCTGCACATGACGGCCGGCCGCGAGCAGGCGCTTGGCGCCGGCGACCTGCTCATCGATTCCACCACCGCCAAGTCGGACCACCTCTCGGTCGGGAGCACCGTCCCCGTGAGGTTCGCTCTCACCGGCGCGTCCCGGATGCGCATCGGGGGGATCTACAAAACGAACGCCCTCATCGGGAGCTATGTCGTCAGCCAGGCCTTCTACCTTTCGCACTACCAGGGCCCGCTCCCGGGCGCGGTGCTCTTGAAGACCGACGGCAGTCCTGGCGTGGAGCGGGACGTGAACAGGTTGCTGGCGCCGTACCCGACGGTGCAGGTGCAGACCAGGGCCCAGTTCGAAAAGTCCCAGGTCTCTTCCGTCAACCAGTTACTGGGGCTGATCTACGCCCTGTTGGCCCTCGCCGTCGTCGTCGCTCTAGTGGGCATCGTCAACACGCTGATGCTCTCGGTGTTCGAACGCACCCGCGAGATCGGGCTCCTGCGGGCCGTGGGCATGAAGCGACGCCAGGTCCGGACCATGGTCCGCTCGGAGTCGGTGGTCCTGTCCGTCTTCGGCGCCGTCATCGGCATCGTCATCGGGACCGGTATGGGCATCGCCCTGGTTTCGTCCCTCAAGCTCACAGATACGGTCGTGCCCACGTCGAGCCTCGTCGCGTTCCTGTTCCTGTCCGCCCTGCTTGGCTTGGTGGCGGCCACGTGGCCGGCCCGCCGGGCCGCCCGCCTCGACGTGCTGGCCGCTATTTCGAGCGAATAGGACCGGACGGACGGCACGGTGTGCCTGCGGGTGCCGCGACGCCCCGGTGTGCCTGCGGGTGCCGCGACGCCCCGGGAGCGACCTGCACCTTGAGCCCCTTGCCACTGCGGACGTAGCCGAGGGCTTCGAGGTAAGACGAGATCGGCAGGCTGTCGCTCACCAGGCGTGACAGGCCGAGGTCTACGTTGACGGCGAGGTCGCAGGCTCGGTCGAAGCTGTGCAGGACCGCCATCGAACCGACGAGGCTCATCTCGTTGTTGAACAGATGGTAGGGCGAGAAGCGCGCTTTGGCCTCGGCCGCCGCCACCCCGAACTGGAGGTAATTGCCGCCGGGCCGGACCCGGCCGAGAGCGTCTTCTATGGCCGCGACGACGCCCGAGGCGTCGATCACGACGTCGAAGCCGCCTTCGTCGTCGAGCTCGTCCGCGCTCCCGACGACCTCCGCGGCGCCGAAGTCCCGGGCCATCTGGCGGCGCCCCTCGTTGGGCTCGACGACGGTAACGGATACCGCGCCCACCCGTCCGGCCAAGGAGATCAACAGGAGCCCCATGGTGCCGGCGCCGTAGATGAGGAAGCGGTCGCCCAGCTTGGTCCGTAGCAGGTCATAGCCGTGCACGGCGCAGGACAGCGGCTCGATGAGGGCGGCCACCGACATGTCGAAGGCGTCGGGGAGGAGGTGGACGTTCCACGCCGGAACGGCCAGGTACTCGGCGCACGCTCCTGGGTCGGTGATGCCCAGGGCCCGGAAGTTGTGGCACATGTTGCCGTGCCCCTCCCGACAGGGCCGGCAGCGGCCGCAATAATTGTTCGGGTCGGCCGTGACCTTGGCCCCGACTCGGACCGCAGAAACGTTGTGGCCTATGGCGACCACCTCACCGGCGAATTCGTGCCCGGGCACCAGCGGGTAACGGGCCCGCGAAAACTCCCCGTCGGCGAGGTGGACATCCGTGCCGCAGATACCGCACGCCCGCACCTCGACAACCACTTCGTCCGGTCCTGGGGCCGGGTCGGCGATCTCGCCCACGTCCACATCGCCCGGCTTGTCGATCACCACCGCTTGCATGGCGGCCCGTCCTCTCCGGCTCTCCCCGGCGGTCGCCGGCCAACTCAGAGAACCATTAAGGACCCTACTCCAACACGAAATGCCCCCCGAGGGCCGGGGCCGGTGCGGCTCCGGTCAGGGCGGCCGAAGGGGCCTGTGACGGGAGAGCTATGATCCGCCTCTAGCGCCGCGAGGAGCGACAGCAATGTCTGCTCTGGCATCACCGGCAGCGCCTGAGGTTTCGGAGCGTCAACCAAAAAAGGAGGCCGTGATGGGCCTAATGGACAAGGTGAAGCAGGGTGCAGGGCAGGCTTTGACCAAGGCACAGCAGGGAGTGAACCAGGGCAAGGCCAAGCTCGACCAGGCCCAGGCCAAGCACCAATGGGACGGGCTCCTGCGCAACCTGGGTGAAGCTGTTTACGCCGAGCAACGCCAGGGCGGCCCCGCGGACGCGGTTACCGCGGCTTTGTCGGCGCTCGACGAGCACGCGGCCACCCATGGCACGCCCGACGCGCCCCTGGACGAGCCCGAGGGCGGCGCCGACGGCCAGGTCAGCGACGACGGGGTGGAGGATGGGGGACCGGCCGGCGAATAGTGGCCGGCGAATAGTGGCCGGCGACGGCTGCGGCGCGACGGTGATCGACCACTTTGTCGGCCCGGCGGGCCCCAAGTTAGTCCCGGGTGAGCCCTAGTCCCGGGTGAGGCGGAACGGGGCCCTGCCCACCTTCACCTCAGTGTGGCGGTGCAGCGCGTTGGCCAGGATGACCCCTCGTTGGTTTTGCAAGAGCCGGTGCCGCCACCTGCGCGGTTCCACCTCTGGGATGAGGACCAGCACCTGGGCGCGCGCCTGCATCTGTGGCGAGCAGAGGTACTTGACCATGGGGGTCACGATGGAGCGCGAAGGCGAGAGCAGGATTTCCAGGGGCACGCCTGGGCCCCATTGGTCCCAGGCCGCCCGCAGAGCTTTGGCCCGGTCGTCGTCGAACTGGACGCTGACGGCCACCACCTCGTCGCCGAGCGAGAGGGCAGCGTCCAGGGCAAACTTCGTCATCCGCGACACGGCCACCACCGATACCACCACCAGGCTTGGTCCCGCCCGGGGTTTTTCCGGGATGACGCCCACGCCCAGTTCTTTGCCGACCTCGGCGTAGTACCTGGAGATGCGGGAAAACAGCAGGAGCAGGCCCGGGATGGCGATGACCACCACCCATGCGCCGGCCGTGAACTTCGTCACCAGGAAAATGACGGTGGCTGCCGCCGTCATGGCGGCACCGGTCCCGTTGAGAGCTGCTTTCGCCCCCCATCCTCGCGGTCGTTCCCGTCTCCAGTGCCGGACCAGGCCGGTCTGGGACAGGGTGAAGCCGGTGAAGACGCCGATCGCGTACAGAGGGATCAACGAGTTGGTGTCGGCGTTGACCGCAATCAGCAGGAGCGCCGCCAGCACCGCCAACGCCACTATGCCGTAGCGGTAAACGGGCAGGTGGCCTCGGAGCCCGAAGACATGGGGGACCAGGCTGTCACGGGCCAGAAGGCTGGCCAGTACCGGCAAGCCGCCGAAAGAAGTGTTGGCGGCCAGGGAGAGGATGACGGTGGTGGCGAGGTCAACGACGTAGTAGACGGTGCCCCTCCCGACCGACGCGCCCGTGATCTGGCTGAGCACGGTCTGGTCGGAGCCGGGGCCGATGTGGAAGCGGACGGTCAGGACGGCCAGGCCCAGCAGCATGGTCCCGAGGATGGAACCGAGAATGACCTCGGTGCGCATGGCCCGGCGTGCTCTCGGCTCCCGGAAGGCGGGGACGTCGTTGGCGATGGCCTCGACTCCCGTGAGAGCGCTGGAGCCGGCGGCAAAAGCCTTCAGGAGGAGCAGGACGCCTACCGCGGCGGCCGCTTTGGGGACGGTGTAAGGGTGGACGCCCGCGCCGGCGGCGGGGTGCGACCGGGTGAGGCCGGCCACGATCACCACGTAGATGCCCACGACGAACACGGCGGTGGGCAGCAGAAAGGTCCGGGCGCTGGTGGCTATGCCGCGCAGGTTGAGCGCTGTGAGCAGCCCCAGGACGCCGAGGGCAAGCCACAGGCTGTCCGGGGCCAGTGAAGGGAAAGCGGAAACCAACGCGGCCACTCCGGCGGCGATCGACACCGCGACCGTGAGGATGTAGTCGGCGACGAGCGAAGCGGCGGCGAGGTGACTGGGCCGTGCTCCAAGGTTGGCTTTGGAGACCGCATAGCAGCCACCGCCGTCGGGATAGGCCTCGATGACTTGGCGGTAGGAGAGGACCAGGATGACCAGGAGCACGACGATGACGAGGGTCAGCGGTTCGATCTTGGCCAAAGCGCCGGCGCCGGCGGTGGCCAGCACGACGAGCATCGCCTGGGGCCCATAGGCCACCGAGCTGATGGCGTCCAGAGACAGCGCCGGGATGCCCTCGATACTGGTGATCTGGCCCCTTTTGGGGCCTGGGTCCTTGTTGTGGCGCTTGTCGGCGGGGACGGTCATGCGGTCCCCGGGCATCTCGCCACAGGATAACCCGCGCATTGGCCCTCTCCGCCCGTCACCTCCAGCACCGCGCCGGCTTCAAGCCCAGAGCGAGCTCAGGTCGACTGCGATCCTGGACGCCAATTGCCCGACCGGGACACTGGGCCGGTGCACGGGCTGCTCGACGACGGCCAAGGCGGGCATCACCGATTGGTCGAGGAAGCGGCTTTGCAAGGCGAAGCCGTGGCGGTCGTCGCTGCCCCGGCGGTGGTAAGGCATCCGTAAGGGCGTGTACAGGTACAGTTCGTCCCGGGCGCGGGTTACGGCGACGTAGAAAAGGCGGCGTTCCTCCTCCAGGCCGTCCGGGGTCCCCAGCGCCATGTCGATGGGGATGAACCCGTCCACGACATGGGGGACATGGACCACCGACCACTCGAGCCCCTTGGCCGAGTGGATGGTGGAAATGACCAGGTAGTCCTCGTCCAAGTGAGGGGGACCGGCCAGGTCACCGCTCGATTCGGGAGGGTCGAGGGTGAGCTCGGCCAACCAGGCGGCCATATCCGTGGCTGTGGCGGCGGCGCCCGCCAGGCGCTCCAGGTCGCGCAGGCGCACGGCGGCGTCAGGGTAACGGCCGACGAGCAAAGGCCGTATGGCGTCCAGGACGATCTCGGCCCGAGGGCCGGGAGCCCGCTGTGAGCGAGCCAAGAGCATTTTGTCGAGGGTGCCCGAAAGTGCGGAGCGAGCGCCGGCGGGGGCGACCGCCACCAACTGCGGCCAATCGCCGAGGATGTCAGGGACCTCACGGGCCGTCGCCACCAATGCTCTCGCCCGGGCCGGGCCGACGGACTCGTGCAGGCGCAATAGGCGGTACCAGGCAATCTCGTCGTGCGGGTTGTCGAGAAGGCGAGCCGCCATGACGAAATCTTTGACGTGGGCCGCCTCGAGGAACCGTAGGCCTCCGTACTTGCGGTAAGGGACCTGGCGCGCCGTGAGCTCCACCTCGATCAGGTCGCTGTGGTGAGACGCCCGTACCAGCACGGCTTGTTCGTGCAGCGGCGTGCCGCTCTCGTGCGCTTTCAGGACGCGCTCGACCACCGCCGTCGCCTCGGCGGAGGCGTCGTGGCAATGTACGAGCGCGGGTTGGACTCCGCGCCCCCGCTCCGAGAAGAGGCGGAGGTCCATGGCGTCCTGCCCCGGGCCCTCCCGCGCCAGGTCCACCCGGTCCGGTCCGGGCTGGTCCNNGGCTGGTCCGGTCCGGGCTGGTCTGGCCCGGGCTGGTCTGGCCCGGGCTGGTCTGGGGTGGCGTCGTGGGGCCGGACGGCATTGGCGACGTCCAGGATCCCCTGGCGGGAGCGGAAGTTGCGCTCCAGCTTGATCACCGTGGCGTCGGGGAAGTCCAGGACCAGCTGGCGCAAATGGCGGAAGTCCGCGCCCCGGAACCCGTAGATGGCCTGCGCCTCGTCGCCCACGACCGTGAGCCCCCGGCCCTTTGGGGCCAGCAGGCCCACGATGTCGACCTGGAGCTCGTTGACGTCCTGGTACTCGTCGACCAGGACGTAGTCGAACATCTCGGCCACATGCCGCCCCAGGCTTTCCTCGCTCAGAAGAGCCCTCCAGTAGAGGAGCAGGTCATCAAAATCAAGCAATGCGCCTTGTGTTTTGCGGGCGGTGAAGGCACCGAACAATTTGGCGATGGCGTCGAAGTGTGGTTTGCACCACGGGTAATCGACTTCCAGCACCTCATGGAGCCGGCGGCCCGTATTTATGCAACGCGAGTAAATGTCGACGAGCGTCGCCGAACGAGGGGAACGCACAGCCGTACCATCTAGGTCATAGTCGCCGCGCATCAGGTCCATGAGGTCGCAGGCTTCGCCCGGCGCGATGACGCTGAACCCGCTGGGCAGGCCGAGAGTTTCGGCGTACGCAGCTACGTAGCGGTGGGCCACGGCGTGAAAGGTCCCGCCCCAGGGCCGGCGGTCCCCTTGCAGGGCGACGAGGTTGGCCGCCCGGGTGAGCATCTCGTCGGCGGCGCGCCGCGTGAAGGTGAGCAACAGGATCCGTTCTGGAGCTGCTCCTCGCTCGATGAGCGAGGCCACCCGGGACACCAGTGCCCGTGTCTTGCCCGTCCCCGCCCCGGCCACCACCACCAGAGGGCCGCCACCGTGGTTGGCCACGGCCAACTGGGCCTCGTCGAGACCCTCGTCCCATCTAGGGGAGGCGAACATATGTTTGCATGCTACCAGCCCTAAGGTGCGGGAAAAGGAGGCACGCGCCATGGCAACCATTTTCATCACGGGGTCATCGGCCGGGATCGGCCGGGAAACGGCCGAGACCCTGGTCCACATGGGCCACCGTGTCGTGCTCCACGCCCGGGACAATGCCCGGGCGCGGGACGCCGAGGAGGCGGTGCCCGGCGCCGCCGCCGTTGTGGTCGGGGACCTGGCCTCCCTGGACCAGACGCGCGCCTTAGGGGAGGCGGCCCGGGACGAAGGCCCCTTCGACGTCGTCATACACAACGCCGGCGTGGGCGGGGGCAACTCGCCCCGGACGGTGACGGTCGATGGGCTGGAGCGCATTTTCCAGATCAACGCCTTGGCCCCTTACGTGCTCACCGCGATCATGCAACGCCCGGCGCGTCTCATTTATTTGTCGTCGGGACTGCACGAGCGCGGGACCGCGGTCTTGGACGACCTGCAGTTCGCCCGCCGTCGCTGGGACGCCGGGCAGGCCCACTCGGACTCGAAATTGCACGACGTCATGTTGGCGCTGGCCGTGAGCAGGCATTGGCCGGGTACCCTCACCAACGTCGTCGACCCCGGTTGGATAAGGACGCGCATGGGAGGGTCGCACGCCCCCGACCCGCTGCCGCTGGGTGCCGAGACCCAGGTTTGGCTGGCCACCAGCGACGAACCGGCGGCCCTGGTGACGGGGCGGTACTGGAAACGGCGTGAGCAGTTGCCGGTCAATCCCTTAGCTCGGGACGAAGCCCTTCAGGAGCAGTTCCTCCAGGTTTTCGCATCATTGAGCGGCGTGAAGTTGCCGGACGCCTAGGGCTTCTTCGGCGGTACCACCTGTAGGTGAAGCTCGGCCAACTGAGCGGGCGTCACTTGAGCCGGCGCGCCCATCAAGAGGTCGCGCGCCATCTGGTTGAGCGGGAAGGCGATGACCTCTCTGATGTTGGGCTGGTCCGACAGGAGCATGACAAGACGGTCCACTCCGGGGGCGATACCGGCATGGGGAGGGGCGCCATAGTGGAACGCGTTCCACAGCGCGGGGAACGACCGCTCGATGCGGTCGCGGGAATAACCGGCGATGGCGAACGCCTTTTCCATTACCTCGGGCAGGTGGTTGCGGACGGCTCCGGAGGAAAGCTCGACCCCGTTGCACACCACGTCGTACTGGTAAGCCAGGATCTCGCCCGGGTCGTTGTCCTCCAACGCTCGCAGGCCTCCCTGGGGCATCGAGAACGGGTTATGCGAGAAATCCCATTCGCCCGTCTCGGGATTGCGCTCGAACATGGGAAAATCGACGATCCAACAAAAGGCGAGGATGTCGGGGTCGGCCAGGCCGAGGTCGCGGCCGAGGACGGCCCGGGCCTGGCCGAGGGCGACACTGGCGGATGGAGGGGGCCCGACGCAGGTGAGGACGGCGTCACCGTGCCCGGCACCCGTGGCAGCCACGAGGGTACCCATTTCGTCAGCAGTGAGCTTGCGCGACAGGGGCCCTTTGTAGTCGCTGCCGTCCGCCGGTAGCTGAAGCCAGCTCCCGATGGTCCCCAGCGCCTTGGCCGCCTCCCCGAAGGCGTCGAACCAGCTGCGGGGCCGCTCGGCCGCCCCCGGGGCGAGCAAGGAGCGGACCACGTTGCCCCGGCCAGGGGCCTCGGCAAACATGGGCAGCTCCGTACGCCCGCCCAGCGCGCCGGTGACGTCTACGATCTCGAGCCCGAAGCGCAGGTCCGGCTTGTCCGTCCCGAAGCGGGCCAGGGCGTCGGCGTAGGACAGGCGGGGGTAGGGCGACGGCGCCTTCTTGGTGGACAGGGACGAGATCAGTAGGTGGAACAGCAGCTCCACCTCGTGGAAGACGTCCTCCTGGGTGGCGAAGGCCATCTCCAGGTCGATCTGGTAGAACTCGCCCGGGCTACGGTCGGCCCGCGAGGCCTCGTCCCTGAAGCACGGGGCGATCTGGAAGTAGCGCTCGACGCCGCCCACCATGAGCAACTGTTTGAACTGCTGGGGAGCCTGGGGCAGGGCGTAGAACTCGCCCGGGTACAGCCGGCTGGGCACCAAGTAGTCCCGGGCTCCCTCGGGCGAGGAGACGGTGAGCACCGGGGTCTGGACCTCGAGGAAACCGCGCGACGAAAGGTGCGAGCGCACGAGCTGGCAAAAGCGCGCCCGCTTGGCCAGCCGCTCGATCAGGGGCCCCCGGCGCATGTCCAAGTAGCGATGGGTGAGCCTGGCCTCCTCGCCCACGTCGCTGTCACGCTCGACCGGGAAGGGCAGCACTTCGGACGTCGACAGGACCTCGAGGCCGTCCACGTCGACCTCGACCTCGCCGGTGGCCAGTTTGGGGTTGACGGTGTCGGCCGGCCGGGCCACCACCTTCCCGGTGACGGCGACCACGCTCTCGAGGCGCAGTCGGGAGAGCGTCTCGAAAGTGGCGTGACCGGGATGGGAGACGAGCTGCACCATCCGCGCGCTGTGGTCGCCCCTCAAAAAGGCGTTGCCGGGCGCGGGCAGGTCGGCGTCGGGCCCTGCCGGGTCGCGCAGGTCTATAAAGAGCAGGCCACCGTGGTCCCGCTTGGCCGCCACCCAGCCCGACAGTCGCACAGTCGAGCCGATGTCGGCAGGGCGTAGGGAGCCGCAGCGGGTGCTGCGGTACAGGTTGGGCGCCAGAGCGGGGGTCTGGGGGGAGTCGGGCATGTCGGTCCGAGGTTATCCTCCGCCAGCGGCTCCCATAGGCTGGGGACGACAGGGCAGGGCCCACCGCGGGGAGACAGGGGCCCACGCGGCCAGACAGGGAGAGGCAGGCAATGGCAACGTCCAAGAACAGTTTCGGGGCACGCGGGGCGTTGGTGGTGGGGGGGCAGCCGCTCGTCGTGTACCGGCTCGCCAACCTCGCCGGCGAGGTCGGCCGTGACGTGGGACGCCTCCCGTTCTCGCTCAAGATCCTCCTGGAAAACCTGCTGCGGCACGAGGACGGCCTCAATGTCACGCCGGAGAGCGTCGAGGCGCTGGCCTCGTGGGCAGGCACGGTGGGGCGGGGCGCTACCGCCGGACCGGCTCAGATAGCCCTTTCACCGGCCCGGATCCTCATGCAGGACTTCACCGGAGTGCCCGTGGTCGCCGACCTGGCGGCTATGCGCGACGCCATGGTGGCCCTGGGCGGCGACCCTATGGCCGTGCAGCCGCAGGTGCCCGCCGAGCTGGTCATAGACCACTCGGTGATCGCCGACTTCACCGGCCGGCCGGATGCCTTCCGGCGCAACTCCGAGCTCGAGTTCGAGCGCAACGAGGAGCGCTACCGGTTCTTGCGCTGGGGCCAGCAGGCGTTCTCCAGCCTGAAGGTCGTCCCTCCCGACACGGGCATCTGTCACCAGGTCAACCTGGAGCACCTGGCCCGGGTCGTTTTCGCCGAAAACGGCGAGGCGTACCCGGACACGCTCCTCGGCACCGACTCGCACACGACCATGGTCAACGGGCTCGGAGTGCTGGGATGGGGCGTCGGGGGCATCGAGGCCGAAGCGGCCATGCTCGGCGAGCCGGTGACCATGCTCATCCCCGATGTCGTCGGGTTCAAGCTGATCGGCGAACTGCCCGAGGGCTCGACGGCCACGGACCTGGTCCTCACCGTGACCGAGCTGTTGCGCAAGCGGGGGGTAGTGGGCAAGTTCGTGGAGTTCTACGGGGCCGGTGTGGCCAAGGTCGCCCTGTACAACCGGGCCACCATCGGCAACATGTCCCCCGAGTACGGTTCCACCTGCGCCATATTCCCCATCGACGACGAGACGCTGCGCTACCTGCGGTTCACCGGCCGGTCCGAGGACCACGTGAAGTTGGTGGAGGCGTACGCCAAGGACCAGGGCCTGTGGCTCGACCCGTCGGTCGAGCCCGTGTTCTCCGAGCGCATCGAGCTCGACCTCTCCAGCGTGGAACCGAGCCTGGCCGGCCCGGCCCGGCCCCAGGACCGGGTACCGCTGCGCCGGGCCAAAGTGGCCTTCGGCGAGTCGCTGAGCAAGGCCCTCGGCGACGGCAAGGCCGCCTCGGCCGGCCGGGTACACGTGCGGGTGCCTGTGCAGGTGACGGAGCGGGAGGCGACGGCCGAAGGTAGCGCCGGCTTCGACGTGGGCCATGGTGACGTCGTCATCGCCGCCATCACNNAGCTGCACCAACACGTCCAACCCCGAAGTCATGATCGCCGCCGGCCTCTTGGCCAAGCACGCCGTCGAGCGCGGGCTCTCGGTCAAGCCGTGGGTGAAGACGTCGCTGGCCCCCGGGTCCAAGGTCGTCATGGACTACTACGAGCGCGCCGGGCTGACCCCGTACCTGGACAACCTCGGGTTCGGCCTGGTCGGCTTCGGCTGCACCACCTGTATCGGTAACAGCGGGCCACTGCTCCCCGGTATCCCCGAAGCAGTGGCCGACGGCGGGCTGGCCGTCGTGTCGGTCCTGTCGGGCAACCGCAACTTCGAGGGCCGGATAAACCCCGACGTGCGGCTCAACTACCTGGCGTCTCCACCGCTGGTGGTCGCCTATGCCCTGGCCGGTTCGATGGACTTCGACATCGTCAACGAGCCCCTGGGGACGGGCACGGACGGGGCCCCGGTGTACCTGCGTGACATCTGGCCCAGCTCGCAAGAGGTGGCGGCGGTGATGGACGAGGCGCTTTCAGCCGACATGTTCGAGGAGAGCTACGCCGAGGTCTTCCTCGGCGACGAGCGTTGGTCCGGGCTCGACGTGCCCCCGGGCGAACTGTACGAGTGGGGCACGGGGTCGACCTACGTGCGCCGGCCCCCCTATTTCGACGCCATGCCCGAGACGCCGGCGCCCGTCCGGGACATCCGGGGCGCGCGCGCCCTGGCCCGGCTGGCCAATTCGGTCACCACGGACCACATCTCGCCTGCCGGTAACATCCGCAAGGACGGGCCGGCCGGGGCCTGGTTGATCGACCAGGGGGTGGCCCCGGGCGACTTCAACAGTTATGGGGCGCGCCGGGGCAACCATGAGGTCATGGTGCGGGGCACGTTCGCCAACGTGCGCCTGCGCAACCAGCTGGCCCCGGGGACGGAAGGGGGTTTTACCACCTACTTTGGCTCCGGCGAGCAGACGACGATCTACGACGCCGCCATGCGCTACATCGAAGCGGGCACGCCCCTGGTGGTACTGGCCGGCCAGGAGTACGGGTCGGGGTCTTCCCGGGACTGGGCGGCCAAGGGCACGGCCCTGCTCGGCGTGCGGGCCGTGCTGGCCGAGAGCTTCGAGCGCATCCACCGGTCCAACCTCATAGGTATGGGCGTGCTGCCCCTCCAGTTCCTGCCCGGCGAGTCGGCCTCTTCGCTCGGGCTGACAGGCCAAGAGGTCTTCGACATCACCGGCCTGGAAGGCAGCGCCGACGGCCCCTTGCCCTCCCGCCTGTCCGTCAAGGCCGGTGATGTGACCTTCGAGGTGGTCCTGCGCATCGACACCCCGGTCGAAGCCGACTACTACCGCCACGGCGGCATATTGCCTTACGTCCTGCGCCAGCTCCGGCGGCGCTCGGCCTCTCCGGCCTAACCGCCCGGCCTAACNNGGCCTAACCCGCCCGGCCTAACCGCCCGGCTCGTACAGGTGGTCGTGGACCGAGACATAGCTGGTGACGACGCTCTCGAGCACGGCGATGAGGGCGCTCGTAGGGGCGCTGGGCCGGCCGCGTTTGCGGACGGCCAGGCCCACATGGCGCAGGGGTAGGCCGGCCACGCTGAGCGTCTTGAACCCCGGTGGAGGGTCCATGAGCGTGGTGGCGGGGAGCAGGGCGGGCCCGTAACCCCGCAGGGCTACAGCCAGGAGCAGGCGCAGCCCGTCGATCTCGGCCTTGGGCGACAACGACGTACCGGCGTTGCGGGCGGCCAGGTCCAGCTCCTCGCGGAACCCCGTATGCGGCGCCGGGAGGGCGAGCTCGAAGCCCTCCAGGTCCCTTATGTCCAGGTCGGCGATGTCCGCCAAGGGATGGTCGTCGGCCACCAGCAGCACGATGTCCTCGTCGAACAGCGGGCTGGCCCTCAGCTCGGGGTGGGGCAGGGGCACATTGACGACGGCGCAGTCGACGGCCCCGTTGGCGAGCAGCATGCCCAGGGCGGAAGAGGTCGCTTCGGTGGTGACGAGCCTCACGTCGGGGTGCTCCGCCGTCAGCCGGTCGAGCAGGAGGGGGACGAGCCACCGGGAGGTGGTGCCGATCATGCCGAGGCGGACGCTGCCCCTGACCTGCTGGTGCAAAGCGGTCAAGTCGGCCGAGATGGCGTCCATCTCAGCCTGGACGGCTCGGGCCCGGGCCTCGACGGCCTTGCCCTCCTCGGTGAGCTGGCCGGTCTGGCGGTCCACGAGCTCGACGCCGAGCTCGCGCTCGAGTCGCATGATGTGGCCCGAGATGTTGGACTGCACGGTGTGCAAGGCGCTCGCCGCCCGCGAAAAACTACCGTGATCGGCTATGGCTACGAGGGCGGATAGTTGGCGTAAGTCCACCGGGCCAGTATTGCCCGGCGGCACGATTGGTCGGTGGCGGTGCAGGGCAGCACTGGGTAAGGCAAAGGCTTGGCCGGCTCGGTCAAGGCTTGGGGGGCCATCGTTTCTCGCCCGCCGGAGCTTTCTGGCGGGCGCGGTCCTTGGGGGACGGGCCCAGGGCCCACGTGCGCCGCCAGGGGGCGGCGTCAGGACCGGTCAGAGCAGGTGTGGTCCCTGTCGCCGCCCGGGACCGGGCCGACCACCAGTCCGTGGCGGCCTCGTCGGCGAGGGTGGCGATGGCACCCTCGAGGTGGCCGACGAGCTGGCGGGCAGGCAGGTCCGGGTCTACGGGCGCTCCGAAGGTCACCTTGGTCTTACCTGTGTAGATGCGCTTGGCGCCCCGAGGCCACAGGCGGCCCGTGCCCTCGATATGGACGGGCACGAGGGGGCGGCCGCTCCGAGCGGCCAGCCATGCTGCGCCCCCACGGTGCTCCTGGCCCCAGCCGTCGGGGCTACGGCCGCCCTCGGGGAAGATGAGCAGGTTCCAGCCCTCGGCTAGTAGCTCCTCCGCCCGGTCGGACGAGTCCCGGCTGACGCGGGTGCGCACTATGGGGACAGCGTTGAGCGAGAAGGCGAAATAGACCGCTTTCAACCGGGTGTCGAAAAAGTAGTCGGCCGCCGCCAGCGTGACGATCTTGTGGCGCCACCTGTCGGGGAGCACGGACAGTAGCAGCGGCGTGTCGAGATGGCTGGAGTGGTTGGAGGCGAAAATGACGGGCGCGGCAACGTGGTCGAGGCGGTCGAGGCCCTCCACGGTGGGCTGGGCCACGGCGGCCATGACGGGCCGGGTGACGATCTCGGTCCAGGCCGCCCGGGCCAGGCGCACTGGGTAGCGCCGCGCCCATTCGGTGTCGTAGTTGACGCCGAGCTGCGAATGCTTGCGGGGGCGCGGCACCGACGTCGGCCAGGTGGGCTCGCCCAGAGGGAATGGGAAGCGACGTCGCAGCTGCGCCCGCCAGGCAGGCGATTTCTTGGCCCAGTCCGGCCATTTATCGGACCGGTCGCCGTTCTTAGTGGACATGGGCCTTAGTGGACATTGGCGAGCATTACCGGTGGGCAGCGGAAATAGGTGATCGTCGGGTCGCGGCCCACCTGGTCCTCAGCCATTTCCAGGGCGTCGGCCAGGGTCGTGGCCGGCTTGAAGCCCATGCGCCGCACCGCCCGGCGGTTACCGCCGACGATGATCGTGCCCCCCGCGTACTCGAGGGCGTGGGCTCCCCAGTACCACATGTACAGCGGGTGTACGCCGTGGTAGGCGTAACTCGTCCGGTACAGGTGGCGGTACCACTCGTCGGTGGCGAAGCGCTCCTCGTAACCCTTTTCGATCTCCAACGGGTCGGTGGTGACGGAAAGCACCTCGTCGAAGAAATCGATATAGGAGGGGTGGTGAACGGGGTGGAAGGCCCAGGGCGTAGGGTGCGAGACGATCACGACCCCGCCCGGGCGCACGAGCGGCTTACCCATGTAGAAGTTGAAGAAATAGCCCAGGCTCAGGCACATGACCAGCAACGGGTTCATTATCGAGCCCACGTTGTAGGGACCGATGTGGGGCAGGCCGAAGATCACCACGTCGCTCTGGCCTTCCACGTCTACGAGCTGTTGGCGGTGGAGGTTGGCGATGGTGGAGGCGTGCACGGCTTCGACCTCGCCCGCCTGCACGCTTGTCATCTGATGGGGGGCCAGAATGGACTGGAATATCGTCCTCTTGGCCGCCGGGCCGAGTAAGTTGAGGCCCCCGCTGGCGGCCAGGAAGGTGGCCCTGTCCCGCACGCTCCATTCCCATTCGCGCTTTTGCAGGAAGGCCATTTCCGACGGGAAGGTGTCGTTGTTGAGGGTGGTCTCGATCTGGAAGACCTTCACGTGTTCGCCCAGCAGGCGCCCGATCCGCCAGGCCGAGGAGTGAAGCTCGGAATTGGGCCGGTCCATGAGCGAACGGCTGTGCTGGAGGGTGCGGACGTTGTGGTGGTGGCGGACGCTGCGGTAGCTCATCAGCCCGGTCGCAGTGGACTTGTGGCCGCCGTCCATCGCCACCATGTTTATGTTGACGTAAACCAGCAGGTCCGATTCGGCCACCCTGCGGTTGACCTCGACCTCCTCGCCCCTGTCGGTCCGGCCCACCATGACCAGGCCCGTGGGGTCCTCGGCATCGTGCTGGAGCAGCTTGCCATGGGGCGCAAAGGCATCGAAGACCCGGTCGCCCACGGCATGGCGCAGCTCGGTGTCGGTCATGCGCCGGTGCAGGCCCAGGGCCGCGATGAGCACGACGTCGTCGACACCGCTGGAGGCGGCGAGGTCGAGCACCGCCTCGATGACGCGCTGGCGGTTGTCGGGCCGGCGCATCGGCGGCAGGGGCAGGGACAGGTCGTCGAAAGCGATGGTGAGGCGCATACCGGGCCGCAGTAGTTCCGACAGCGGGGCGCTGTCGCCCACCGGTGCAGCCAACGCGGCGCGGATGGCGGCATCGGGGTCGGCCAGGGGCTCGAGCGGCTCGGGGGCGTAGACCACCCGGCTGCGTTCGGCGGGCAAGCGTTCCAGGCGGAAACCCTCCCCGTGCCAGACAAGCACGGAGGGAGTAGAACGGTCTACTTCGAGGACGAACCCGGGACGGGGCATGAACTACCTGATTTTCCCTTCTAATTCCACGATCTTTTCTTTTCTGCCCGCATATCGAAAGCAATCTTCACCGCTCCCCGCCGACCGGCCGCAGCCGCGTGCTCGATCGCTTCAGCGGCCCGTTCGAGGGGGTAAGTGGCTGAGAGCAGGCGTTCCAGTCCCGCCTCTTCGGCTAGCTCGAATGCTAGGTCGAAACTGTGGCGCCCGCCCGCGGCGGGCTCAGGGCCATAGGTGTAGGAGCCGGTCACGCCCACCTCACGCTGCCACAATGGAGACAAGTCAATGGAGGCGGGAGCCGGCATCCCCGCCAGCACCAGGGCCCCGCCGGGGGCGGTGACGGCCAGGGCGTCGGCGAGCGAGGCGGCGCTCCCCACACAGTCGACGACAAGGGGCGCGCCTCCCGAGAGCTGGCCACTGTCCAATATCCACGATCCCGTCACCCGGCGGACGGCCCGGCGCAGCTCGCCCGGCTCGGCCACCGAAGTTGCTCCGAGGCGCGTAGCCAGTTCTCTTTGGTGCGAGTACTTGGCCACGGCGATGACCCGGGTGACGTCGTCGCGCCATCGGGCCAGGGCGGCGATGGTGCACAGCCCGAGCGTGCCCGCACCGATGACCACCGCCGTCAGTTCTTCGGCCCGCCCGGACGGGCTGGGGGAGCGGTGAAGGGCGGCGTGGACGGCGCACGCCAGGGGTTCGACGAGCACAGCCGCCTCGTCGGGCACGGCGTCAGGCACGTAATGGAGCTGGCTTTCGTGGGCGACCAGGGCCAGGGACCACCCCCCGCCCGTGTCGGCGCAGTACCCCGTCTGTAGGCCCGGGGCCACGTGGCCACCGGTCAGGTTGACGCAGTGGCGGCGCCGGCCATCGCGGCAGGCCTCGCACATGGGCACTATGCCCCGGGCTTGGCAGCCGAGCACCGGTTCTATCACCGCTCGGCGGCCGTCCTCGGTATCAGCCACGACCTCGTGACCAGGCACGAAGGGGAAGCTGACGATGGGCTCGAACCACCGTGAGGAGCGCCCGTCCACCGTGGCCAGGTCGCTCCCACAGATCCCGGTCAGGCGAGGCAACAGGCGCTGCCATCCGGGACCGGGCAGGGACGGCGGTTCGACGTCGACCAGTCGCAGCGGCCCGAAACGCCCGCCGGCGCCCGCCCTCCACTCCGAGGCGATGCGGGCTACGGCGAAGCGGGGCAGCGATCGCTCGACCTGGAGGGCCTTCATATGCCCCTTAGACCGCCGGTGCCCTCGTTCGGGCTCAAACGGGGGCCGAGGGGCAATAGGGAGCGCCGGTAGCCGGCGGCCCGGGGCCATTGTTCGACGAGCCAGCCCCGCTTGCGGGCCAGAGCGGCCAGCTTGGTCTCGGGGTTGACGGCGACGGGGTAACCGGCCGCCTCCAGCATCGGGAGGTCGCTGGTGGAGTCGGCGTAGACCACGCATTCGGCCAGGTCGAGGCCGTGCTCCCGGGCGTAGTCGGCCATGATGAGGGCTCTGGCCTCACCCGTGGGAGGCGCCTCTACCATTTCTCCCGACAGTCGCCCGCCCGCTTGGCCCATGTGAGCGCAGACGACGTCGTCGAAGAGGGCCCGGAACGGTTCGATGACGAAGTCGAGGGCACCGGTGATGAGCAGGGTCCGGTGGCCGAGAGCGCGGTGCTCACGGACGCGACGTATCCCGGCCGGGAACGACTTGGCCAGGAGCAGGTCGCTCGTGAGCTCCCAGGAGTCCTTGCGCAGCGTGGCCAGGTCGGCGTTCTCGTACCGGCGGTAGAACCAGCGCAGGAAGTCGCCCCGGTCGACCATGTCGAGCGAGAGCATCCGCGGCGCCTCGAGCAGGGTACGCACGGTAAAGCGGGCACGCTCGGGGATGTCCATGCGCCGGGTGGCGAACCAGGCGTAGGAGTCGACGACATTGGTGGCCACCAGGGTGTTCTCCAGGTCGAAAACGGCCAGCTGGCGGTCCGGGGACAGCACCGCCTGGCGCGCCCGTTCCCGGCGGGTCGGCACCGGGGGACCGCTGCGGCGGCGGGGCCCGGCTTGGCGCACGCGGGCATGGGCCACCACCGCCGGCAGGTAGACGTCGTGGCAGAAGCGCGGCCACTCGACCACGAGCGGGTCGAAGCAGAACTCGTCTTCTTCATCGCCGCTCAACTGGGACTTGAGCGCCAGGAGGTTGTCCACGGCGAAGACGGCCTCGGTCTCGGTGTAGGCCCCGTAGAGCTCGACATAGCCGAGGGCCCGCTCGGCCTCGTCGCGGCGCTCCTCTATGCGGCTGGCAAAATCGGCCTTGCTGCCCCGCAAGGGCAGTGCCTGCAGCGCCCTCTCCGCCCCCCGCAGGGCTTTGGTGGCCTGGCGCAGCTGGTTCTGGACCCGCCGACGGCCTGGGAACGACCACTCGGGGACCTCGATGGGCTGGCCCTTGTCGTCGGCCAGAGGATGCTCGGAGAACCACTCGCGCACGAGGTCGACCAACTGCCCGTAGCGCAACGGGTTGCGGGCGCCCGAGGCGGCGTGCACGACGTCAGCTTGCTTGAGCGGCCCCCGGGCAGCGACGGCCAGGATGGCGGCCACCACCAGGTCCACGGGGATCACGTCGATGATGCCCTCGGGGATGCCGGGGAACTCCTTCAGCAGGCCGCGGGCGTAGCTGATGATCACCGGGTCCGCCATCCGGAAGCCCCGGATCCATCCCGGATGGGGTTGCGAAAGCGAAGCCTCGATGATGGACGGGCGCACCACGGTGACGGGCAGGGCGCCGCGGCCCTCGAGCAGGGCCCATTCGCCCAACGCTTTGGAGTAGGCGTACGCGTCCGGCCAACCCAACGCCTGCGCTCGGGCCTTGCCGAGCTCGACCATGCGGTCATCGGTCCACTCCGCCCGCAGTTTCTCCATCTTCTCGGCCAGGAGGGGGACGCCCGCGGCCCCGAGCTCGGCGCGAGCCGCGGCTCGGAGGCGGCCCAGTTGTTTGGGGTCCCGGCTGGCGGCCTCGGCGTCGCTACGGGCACGCCTGGCTGCTTCGACTTCGGCCCGCCAGGGGGCCCGGGCCGAAAAAGGTGTGTCGGAGAGCAGGGCCTCGGGTGCCGGGCCTCTCCTCATCCCGGCCACATAGGCGGTGGAGACGGATATCAGGTGGGGGAGTGCCCGGGACGTGCCCTCGCCCTGCAGTGCGGCGGCGACGCGTGACGGGCCGAGCAGGTTTACCTCCACGGCGGCGTCGAGGGGGGCGTCGAAGCTGACGGTGGCGGCGGAGTGGATGACCGTCGAGCACGTCGCCAGCACCTCGCGCCCGGCGTCGTCGAGGCCCAGGCCGTCCAGGGTGACGTCCCCGGCCACGGCGGTGACCCTACGGGCGGCCTCGTCGGAAAAGCGGTCGCCGAGCTCGCGCCGCAACCTCTGGAAGCAGTCGTTGCGCAGCACGTCGCGCTCGACTCGGTCCAGGGCCCCGCGCCGGCCGGGCCTCACCACTAGGACTATGTCTGTCTCGGGCAGGCATCGCAGCACCCGCTCGGTCAGGGCCGTGCCGAGGAACCCTGTGGCGCCGGTGATGGCGATGCGCCGCCCGGCAAGCGCCTCGCGCAGCATCCTTTGTGTCTAGCACGCCAAGCTGCGTCGCTGACAGGTGCCGGCCCGGCCCGGCTGGGAGCCCGGCGCTGCTCAGGTGGCTTTCGCAGGTGCCGGCGACCCTTGTGTCAGGCCTTGCGGGCGCCTGGCCGGGACTTCTGGCGGGGCTGGGTATAGCGGCCGCTGTTTGCCGGCAGTGCCCGGCCGCTGGCGGTCACGACCGGCTCGGCCCCCGATCGCCGGGACCGGGACGTCGTGGCCGGTTTGCGCTCTTCTTGTCGGCCCGAGCTCCGGGCCGAGCTGCTCCGGTTGGCCGAGGAATGCGTCGCTATCCAGGTCTTCTGCTGCTTGTTCATGCGGAAAATGAGCATCCACAGCACGAACCCGGCAGGGACGATGAAGGTCAGGTAGGCCAGGTCCTTCAGCCCGTTGGGGAAAGGCACCCCCATCCCGATGGCGGCGGTGAGCATGAAGGCGATGCCTGTCACGTAGCGCTTGCGCCAGTAGACCGAGCCCGCCGACGCCAGGGCGAGCACGATGAGGACGACGGCGGTGGCCGGGTGGGTGACGTTCTCGGTCACGGTCTTGGTCTTGCCGTCGACCTTTTGGTACACCTGGCTGATATCGGTGCTCAGATAGGACAGGACACCGACCGCCAGCAAGTAGGCGCTGACATAGACCGCCCGGGAGGGCTCGGGGGGCTCCATGACGGAGGTGGCCTGGCGGGCCTGGCGTACGAGGTCCATGCGCCGGGCACGTTGGGCCGACTTGGCCTGCTTGTCCGTCTGGGGGCCACGAGGGGCTGGGGTGGCTGGGGTGGCGAGGTCCTCGTCTGGCTCTGCCGTGGCCGTTGCCCGCCGCAGGAGGCTCACTGCCCGTCTGCCTCGTCTTCGGGCGAAGTCTCACTCGACGGCTCTTTACCCTGGCCCTCTCCACCCAGGAGCCAGCGACGTACGGTTACCGAGCTCTGCCGGGGGCCCAGCTGCTCGAGCTTTGCCTCGACCGGCAAGTCCTTGGGCGGGTCCCCGGAGGTCTGCATGACGATGGCCGGTTCTTTGCGTTCGGGCTCGAACACCTGCTGGAGCCCGAAGGCGAACGCGGTAATGACCGCTCCAGTGGCGCTGTTGCGCCGCCATTTCTCGACCTTGTCGGGGAGACCGGTCACGCGGGGGGCTTCGTTCTCCAGCATCTCGTCGGTACCCGCGGGAGCCGCCCGCCTTACATGGCGTCGCCCGAGCTCATCGACGAACTCGTCAACCTCGTCGTCGTCCTCGAGGTACTCGTCCTCTTCGACACCCCCGTCGGGCTCGTCGACCTCCGCAGGTCCGCTGATCAGCCCAGACGTCACCGGACCGCTTTGACCTGCCTCCCGCAAACGCCCAGCGGCCCCGGTCCCGCCTGCGTCGGCCTGCTCGGTACCTTCTTCGGGGTCAACAGAAGCCACTGCTCCAGGGTAGCGCCTCGGGGCCCGTCCCGAGGCCGTGGGGCCGGTGTCGTTGCACCGGTGGCCCTCGCCGGCACCTGGAGGCCTGAATGTTTGTTCCATTCAGGCTCAGGACAAGCTTTGGGTATTAGCTGCAGGACACCGGGTGGCAGGGCGTGGTGACAAAGGTGTACGCACCGCCGGGGTTGGCCGGGCCGGGCGCCAGTTGGGCGACCGTCGCCACGACACCGCTGGCCCCCACAGGCGGACCAGAGGGTATAGCGGTACTGGCCACGGCATTGGACGACACGACGGCCGAAATGCCCAGACCCGCGCCTGCGAACGCGCATAACCCGACAACTGCAGTGGCTATCAGGCTCTTCATCTCGATCACCCTCCTGACCCTGCCCAAGCAGGCTCCCGAGGTCGGCCCGTTAGCGGACCTCATCTAAATGAACCTCAGTAAGTCATTGTAGTCCATGCCGCCTCATCTTGCGAAATTAGGGAATGCTGAAGACCGGCAAATAGCCACAACGAAATGTCTAGGTGCCCTGGTCCTATTTTGGTCCCGAAGAAGGTGTTTAACTTTTTGATAAGGGACATCAAACATCTTCCCATAGGGCGCGCTTCCATTTCTCCATCGGTACCCCGGAGGTACATTCCCCGAGAGAACAGCCCCTTTGCAGAAGTCAGGCGCCACAAGCCTGATGAGCACGTGGTCGTCACGGCTCCCTTCTGTCTGCCTCAAAGACGCTCTCGCGCCGGGCCTGGACCTGGGCGAGCGCGTTTGGTCGGGCGCGTCCTGGTGGGCTGCCCGCTTTTCGGCTGTCCTGCCCATCGCCGACGGGTTGCAGACTGGCGGGCGCCGTCGTAGTTCGGCGCGGTCATATCCCTCGGCTGCTCTGGCTCTTTCGAGGTGCGCACGGAGTACAGGTAGTCCCGGCGGACTAGTCTGTCGAGGAATGCTTTGCTCCTTGTCTCGATCCGCCGGAACTTGTCAGGCGCTAGCCCGGTTTGCTCCGACAGGTGGGAGAGCAGGGACATAAGAGCAGGTCAAAGGGCACGGGCGCTTGGCTCAGTTGGTTAGAGCGCAGCCTTCACACGGCTGAGGTCGGAGGTTCGAGTCCTCTAGCGCCCACTCGGACGTCTTCACATTTGGGACG
>PMWT01000003.1 GCA_003166025.1 Acidimicrobiaceae bacterium
TGGACAAGGGTCATCGCCAGCAAAAACTCGTTCCAGGAGCTAAGGAACTGGAAAATGACAACCGTGGCAAAAGCCGGGCGGGACAGGGGCACCATCACTCTCCAGAGCACCTGCAGGCTCCCACACCCATCAACGATGGCGGCCTCCTCGATCTCCCTCGGTACCGAGCGAAGGTAGGCGACGAGGAAAATCACCGCGAACGGCAACCCGCCCGCGGCATAGGGGAGGACCAGCGACCAGTAGTTGTTGAGGAGACCGGCGTGGCTCTCGAGGACGTAGAGCGGGATAAGTAGAAGCTGGACGGGCAGGAACAACGAGACAGCGAAGACCCCAATTATCAAGCTGGCTCCCCTGATCTGCATCAGCACGACGCCGTAGGCGAGCAGGTAGCCGAAAACGCATACGACAAGGACGGTACAGCCCGTAACAATCACACTATTGAGCATGTAACGGCCGAGATCGCCCGAGGACCACGCACCGGTGAAGTTGCTCCACAAGGGGTGTGACGGCGGTCCCCAAATGTTGGTGTAGAAGTCGGTGGGGCTCTTCAGAGACTGGAACACCATCCACACGAGCGGGTAGACCGAGATCACGCAGGCCAGGACGAGCATCGCGTGGCGGGCCGCTGTCTCTGCCGGGTGACCAGCGAACAGCCGGCGACGGCGCCGAGCAAAGATGGCGAGGTCCGTCATTTCCTAACCCCTCCTACCTTCGTACGCCGTGGACCGGAACCACCGCAAACAAACAAGAGTCACCACGGTCACAAGAATGAACAGCAGGACAGCGATCGCCGCCGCGTAGCCGAAGTTGTAATCGGAAAATGCCTGCTGGTAGACGTAGGTCATGACGGTCTGGGTGGCGTTGAACGGGCCACCACTTGTCATTACATAGACAAGGTCAAAGACATTGAGCGACCCGGCAACGGCAATAATCAGGTTGATAACGGTTATTGGTCTTAGCAGGGGCCACGTCACGTGCCTGAACACACCAAACCGACTGGCGCCATCGACTCGGGCCGCTTCAGGCAGCTCACGCGGAATTGTCTGCAAGCCGGCCAAGAAGATCACCATGGTGTACCCCGCCCATTTCCAAACCTCGACGATCATCAACGCCGCCAGAGCTTGGTGCGGGCTGCCCAGCCATGTAAGAGAGTAAGTGTTGACGCCAAAGAGCGAGATCACGTGGTCGACAAGGCCGATCTCTGGGTTGTAGAGCCAACTCCACAGGATCCCAACAGCAACGAACGACATCAGCGCCGGGATGAACAGGATGGTGCGGTAAGCGGCCAGCATCCGCGTACCCTTGTCGGCCAGCAGCGCCAGACCGAGCCCGATGGCTAACTTGCCTACGGTAGTCCCTGCCGAATAGATCAACGTATGCTCGAAGGCCGTTCCCACCATCCCGTCATGGAAAGCATTGGCGTAGTTGGTCAACCCGTTGAAATGGATCGGGCCCACGCCGCTCCAGCGCGTCAGGCTCAACGCGAAGGCGCCAAGAAGAGGTAGGAGCACAAAAATCACGTACAGCAGGAGCCCGGGGAGCACGTACAGGTACCGCGACCACCCTCCTCGGATGTTCGATCGGGACCTTACCCGGGCGGCATTAGGTGCCTTTGCCCGCTTGGCTATTCCTGCGTGTGCCTCCACCGGGACTGTCACGCGCTCTCGTCAGCCCTTTCCTGGACGTTCGGGCGCATGGCGCCAAGATGCTGCCGGTCCGGGACCGGACCGCTCGAGCGACGCGCCGCGTGCGTGGCTCCTCGGGGGAAGTGACCGAGGGCGCCACGCACACTCGCTGGTAGCATCACTGACAGATCCACCGTCGGTACGGCGGGTGGGCGACGAACCCATTCTGTCTGCACAGCCTGCTCCCTTTGTCGTCGGCAGTTGGCCAGGACGCAATTACTCGTAAGCCCGGACTACGGAACGGGCGTAAATGATTTTTGAATGCTAGCCATGGCCTGCTGAGCCGTCTCTTGACCGCCCATGACGTCCTGGATCGCATGCTGCATGGCTGTCACCGTAGCGGCCGGCCAAATCCAGTCGAGGAAGGTGAACGTCACAGGAACGAACTTGGCGAGCACCTGTTTCGTGTACTGGGCATATGCGGGCGTGGTCTTCACCAGAGCGCTAGCTGGTGTCGCTACGGAAGCATCGATAGGGAAGGCCGCTTTTTCGGCCGAGACCAGCTGGGCATCCACCGCTGGGGATGTGAAGTACTGGACCCACTTCTTCTCGATCGGCAGCAGGGGCTTTGGGCTCCCCGAGTAGATAGCCGCAACAATGGCCGGGCCACCGGCGGCCCCGGAGGGTGCACCGGGCACGAAGTTGGGGAACTGCCCGGTCCCGATCGGGAACGTAGCGCCCTCGACCGCAGGTTGGAGGTCCCAGCTACCGGCGTAGAAGGCGGCCGCCTTGCCGGAGTCGAACAGTGCTATGGCGGATGTCTCGGTCACACCACCGACGCCCGGCTCGAACACCCCCGGTGCCTTGGCTAATTCGTAGATGGCGTTCATGGCATTGATGTAGGCAGAACTGGTGAAGGCAGGCTTTCCCGTAGTCGTGGTGCTGGTGGCTACGGATTCCTCTTTACCCTTCGTTGCCTGTTCGAGGGTCTGCATGTACCAGACCACGAGCTGGTAGATGGTGCCACCCTCGGCGTCAAGGACGTTATAGCCATGGGGCCCCAAGATCTTCCCGTCCGCTATGACCTGCGCAAATGTCGTAGGCGGGGTTAGGTGGTACTTGGCGAGAAGGCTCAGGTTGTAGATGACGCCACTGGTCGCCAGGGAGCCACCAGGGTAGGCCCACAGTTGGTTGGCGTGATAGAAGGGGGTGAGCATGGACGGGCGGAACACCGAGGCCGGGACAAGGTTTGTAAGGGGGACAAGCTGGCCGTGCTCCTGCATAAACGCTATGTTTTGGCCATTGGCCAACA
>PMWT01000203.1 GCA_003166025.1 Acidimicrobiaceae bacterium
CTTGTAAGTTCGTCGGGCGCCTACTTCGTGCTGGCTGGGGGCCGGGCTTTCGGTATCCCCAGTCCCAGTGCCCTGAAAAACATCGAGGCCAGTGACAGGGCTCGTCCTCTGGCTGGGCCGATAAGCCCGTTTAGTGGTGCCGCTATCGCCGACGGCACTCTTTTGACGGTGGGCGGCACCGTCTACGTCAGTTATGGGGACACCCTTTTCCCCTTCAAGTCCATGAGCCAACTGGCTGCCGATGGTTACGGCGGCACACCCTCGATCGCCGTGCCCACTACGGGTGGGCTCACAGTGGAGACGTCTTACTCCGGTTCCTGAACGGCTGGTCTGAGCCAGGCGCCTCGGGTACGTCCCGTCCGACTAGCAGCCAGGTTTGCGAACCAGGTAGACGTAGAGATCCTGGCGCTCTGTGAACCCGAGTTCTTGGTACGTGACGGTGGCCAGCCGTCTTAACCACGGAAGCGAAACCTCGTTGCCGGAGACAAAGGCGCATTCATTGAAGGCCGGGAACATCTGGTCGAACCAGGTATCGTAAAACGGGGCTCCCGGCACCCGTCGTCCCGGGAGAGCGACAGCGCTCTGGTGGCTGCCGACCCATTCGAAGCCGGCGTCGACCATCGTGGCCGGCACCCCGGCGGCCACAGCTTTGTCGCCGGCGGACCAGCGGGCGGCGTCGTAGGCGTCGGCGTTGAGCGTTATAACGGTGGCCACAGCCGCCACCACGCTTGACAACGCCGCGGTGCCTAAGAGGAACGCGAGCTGACGGCGTGGGCCGGTGAGGGGACCGGCGTGCGCCCCGGCGACCCCGGCGTGCGCCCGTGTGCCCAGGGCGTGGGCCTGTGGGGATGGCGCCGGGCGTCGGGCCAGGAGCAGGACGGCCAGGCTGAAGTCGAGGGGCCATAGGTAGCGGTCGAAGACGGTGCCTCTGGTCAGGCCCTCGAAGAAGCAGAGAAAAATGGCCGTCAAGATTGAGAAAAGGACCAGCAGCACCCGGGGGTAGGAGAGCCGGCGAGCGGATGAGGACTGCCGGCCGAGGGTGGCGGCCACGGCCGCCAGCAGGGCCCCGCCCACCAACGCCACCAACTGGAGGGCCCACCACANNGGGGCCAAGAACGACGCACCGCGGCCGGCAACAGCGGCACCAGCCCTAACGAAACGGTGAAGTACGAGTTGCCGACGCCCTTTATGAACCGCACCGGTCCGGACAGGGCCAACGGTATGTTCTGCGCTCCCGGGACATGGGTGGCCCAAAGATAAATGCCCNNCACCAACTGGAGGGCCCACCACAGCACGCTCGGGAACAACGCCGGCCGCCCGGTGAGCACAGCGGCGCCCGTCGCCCCTTGTTGCAATAGATAGTTCCCGTTGAAGAGGGTGTGGTCACTGCTGAGCAGGAGCGTCCCGGCGGCCAGCGTACATACGCCGACTAACACAGCACGGGCCGATAGTCGGGGCCAAGAACGACGCACCGCNNGGGTGGCCCAAAGATAAATGCCCCCGCAGGCCACGACGAGGCCAACGGTGGCCAAGCCGTAGGTGAGGCGATGACGGCGGTCCTGGAGGGCGAGGGCGCCGATGGCGGCCAGGGGCGCGGCAATGTCGAACTCGCGCACGGAAAAGCCGAAGCAGCCCACGGCCAGTGCCGCCGCCAGCAGGCCCCAGCGAGCCCGCCCCTCCCGCCCGAGGGCGGCCACGGCGATGGCCAGGCAAACGACTTGCGCCGAAAATGCCGGTACGTCGGTCATGAAGCTGGACGTGCTCAGGGCGAAGCCCGGCAGCGCCAGTACCACCAGCACGCAGGCGAGGGCTTTGCCCCGCGACAGCACCGAGCGGGCCACGGCGTAGGCCGCTACGAGCCCGGCCGTGGCCAGGACGGCGACAGCTGCTCCCGGGGCCCAGGCCTGGGTGCCGAAGACGGCGGCGAACAGTGCCCCCCACAGGACCTGGCCCACCAGGGTCATGGCGCCCCAGCCGGCGAACGACATGTGCGCGGTGCGCACGAACTCCCAGAGGTCCCGCCGGTAGGCCCAATCGTCGTTGCTGGGTATGGAGAAAACGTGGGACGTGCCGGCCAGGACGGCGGGCACGACGACGCCGATGACCACGAGGGCCACGACCGCGGCAACGTCGGCGGGCGGGAGGCGCGCCGAACGCCCTGGTGCCCGGCCGGGCGGCGCCTTCATCCCTACCGGCTCATGGGGACGGCCAGGAACGTGACGGTCACCTGGCCCTGGCCGGGCCGCCAGCCTCCGCCGGTCACCTCGAGGCGCCGCACCGGCGGGGGGGTGAAGGCGGGGGAGTAGCCGAGCGAGGGAGGGGCCGCCACGACATGGTCGTCACCTGCGGTCCCGGGGACGAAGCGGTACACGGTGCCGCCACCGGTGCCTTGGTCGTCCCAGGTGGTCACCCGCACCACCGGCGGTCGGAGCACAAGGCCTTCGGCCCGGGCCAGGACGGGTGAGCTCAGGGAGAACGAAGCCAAGACGAGGTCGCCCGGGCCCACCGGGACGTCGACCGGCTGGCCGAAATGGGCGCGGGCTTGGCCCACCACGTGCCCCTCACCGCAGCGGTCAGGGACCAGTCCGAGCACCTGCCAGGGGCCGCTCACCGAAAGCTGGCGGTAGTGGCAGTAGGTGGCCACCATCGTCGTCGGCGGGTCCCAGAAGGGGTCCCGCCCGTCCAGGGCTACGGATTGGTAGAGGATGCGCTCCGGGGCGCGAGGCGACGCCAGGAAGGAGGCGTCGAGGTGGTCGAGGTAGGACGTGTACGCGCTGTAGGACTGCAGGACAGGCTCGGGGCGCCAGCGCAGCTGCGGGTAGGCGAAGCTGAGGGCGTCCTCCCAGGGCTCGGCGGCCACCGTAAGGCCGGCCAACGCCTCGACCACCGCCGGGTGGAGGGCGTCGCCCGTCACCCGGACTTGATAGCGGGCCATGGCCTGCACTTTGGCCCAACGGGCCCCGGACGCGACATCGGCGACCTCATGGTAGATGGACCGGACGTCCTCCACCGGGGAGCGCAACGACGGCGGCACGGCGCCGTTGGCCAGGCACGTCAGTAGGGCGGCCAGGGCGATGCTGGCGGTCTGAACGGGCACGAGGCGCCGGGGGAGCCGGGCCAGCCCCAGCGCCACCACGAACAGGCCGAAAAAGATCAGGTCGTGCATGTCGTGGCGTACGAACCCCTCTTTCAAGGTCTCCCATATCCACAGGGCGAGCATGAGCACGGCGGCGACCTGGTGGCGCGGGGGCGAACCTCTGAGGGCCAAGGTGAAGACCAGGACGGCCAGGGCCAGGTCCAGCGCCGCGTACCAGTCCTCGGCGCCGCGACCGGACGACAAGCCCATGGCCGAGCCATAGCCGATGGCGACGGCTAGGGCGCCGTGGAGGTAACTGGCGAAGTTGGACAGGTCCTGGCCGGCGGCAACGAGGGCCGCCACGATCACGACGATAAAAGCCGTGCCCGCTCTCAGCGCGGCTCCTCCCCAGCGGTCCGCCGACCCGACGACGGCCAGGATGGCCAAGCCGACGGTGACGAGGCCTACGTTGAGCTCGACCAGCACCTGGAACCCGGCCAGGGCGCCCAGGGCGGTCAACAGGCCGAGGCGGCCTTTCTTGCTCCCGGCGCGTAGACAGGCCAGCGCCAGGCCAAGGGCGATGGCGAGCGCCAGCTCGGGCGCCTCCAAAAGGTTGGCGGCGATGGTGACGCAGGCCCACCCGGCCACGCTCGCAGGAAGCAGGCCCCAGGACGCCCGCAGCCCGCCGACCACCAGAGCCGCCAGCCCCCCGGTGACCACCAGCGCGTAGACGAGGCCCAGCGCGGCAGTGCCCCGGAAGAAGGGCAGGACATCCTCGATGAAACCATAGGGCCCGAAGGTGAACACCACCTGGGGCCCCCACTGCAGGCGCTGTTCGAAGCCGAGGGCCAGGCCGGCCTGCCAGGAGCTCAAACCGGCGGTCACCACACGCCAAGGCAGGGGGCGCCAGCTGAGAAAGGCCACGACGGCGCTCATGAACGCCACCGAAGGCCAGCCCTTGAGCCGCGCTCCCATCGCGTTGAGGCCCCGGTGGGGGACGGGTGCGAAGTGCTCTCCTCGCGGAGCTCCCCGGTCTCGTCCAGTCGCCACTTGCGGCACTTTCAAACGCTAACAGCCGGGCGTTTGGCCCACCGGCACGACCGCCGTGTCGCAGAGCCGCGCTTTCTGCCGCTTTGTCGCCGGCCTGAGCCTTGTCCCACAAGGGCTACCTGGGGCGCGCCGACACTAAGAGATATGCGGGAGCGAGCGCGTCGAGCACGCCGGGTGGAGGGCCGGTGCCGAGCCCGTAGCGCCGCCGGCGCCGTGATGGCCGCCGTCAGTTTGGCCGCTACCTCCCTGGCTGGCGCCGGCCTGGTAGCCCCGGCCCCGGCCGCGGGCCAGGGCTTGGAGTTCGTGAAGGTCTGGACGCGCACCCTGCCCGACGCCGGCCGTCCCGTCGCCTTGTCGTCGCCGAACGTCGCCACCCTGGAGGGCGTGCCCGCCGTCGTGGTGGGGGACAGGGCGGGGTACGTGTACGCCCTCTCGCTGGCGAGTGGCCGGACGGTGCCGGGTTGGCCGGCGAGCACGGGCGGAGCTCCGGTCGACTCCACACCGTCGGTGGCGCCCCTGGCCGGCGGGGACGGCAACGACACGGTCTTTGTCGGGACCGGCAATTCGTCGACTCCTCACGAGGGCGGCTACGAAGCCTTCAACCCGGACGGGAGCCGGCGCTGGTACGTGGCCGTACGTAACCCGGCCAGCGACCGTACCGCCGGGGCTACCTCCGCCGTGACCGCGTCCCTAGCCGTCGGTGACCTGCAGGGCGGCCTGGACGTAGTCGCCCCTTCTGTCGGCCAGGAGGAGTACGCCCTGGACGCCGCGTCCGGAGCTGTGCTGGCCGGCTTTCCCTGGTTCAGCGCCGACAGTGGGTTTTCGACCCCCGCCCTGGTCGACCTGTACGGGAACGGCCGTACGGACATCGTCGAGGGCGGTGACCAGACGGCGGGGCTGGCCTACGGCGTCGATTACACCCAGGGCGGCCACGTGCGGGTCTTGGCCCCCACCGGCAACGAGGGCACGGACAGCCCGACGGGAGGGCTCGACTGTGAGGCCAACCCCGACGTGGGGGTGGAGTCGTCCCCGGCCGTGGGCGCCTTCCTGGCCGGCGGGGCGACCGGCATCGTGGTCGGGACGGGCACGACTTTCCAGGGCTCGGACACGGACAAGGTGCTGGCCTTCGACACCCACTGCGGCCTCGTCTGGCAGGCGGCCCTGGACGGCATGACGGAGTCGAGCCCGGCTCTGGCCGACGTCCTGGGCAACGGCGCTCTGGCGGTGCTCGAGGGGACCGACGGCGGTCCCGGGGGCGGGACCGTGTACGCGCTCGATGCCGCCGACGGCTCGGTGATCTGGAGCCGGTCCGTGGGGGCGGTCCACGGGGGGATGGTAACGGCCGACCTCGGCCACGGCCACCAGGACGTCGTCGTGGCCTCGACAAACGGGGCGGAGGTCCTGGACGGCACGAACGGCGCCGTGGTCGCCGTCCTCGAGCGCGGCGTCGGGTTGCAGAACTCGGCCCTTGTCACCGACGACCCCAACGGGACGATCGGCATCACCCTTGCCGGCTACAACGGTCACAACCAGGGGGAGGTGGAGCACTTCGAGCTCATCGGCTCCAGCGGCGCCTCGGTGGCGGGGGCGGGGGCGTGGCCGGAGTTCCACCACGACCCCCAGTTGACCGGCGACCAGTTGACCGGCGACCAGTTGACGGGCGACGCTGAGCCTCCGGGCCCGGGCGTTACCCCCGAGGTGGCGTTGCCGGCCCAGCCGGCGGGCAGGTGCGCCGTGCCGGCGGGGGGGCCCAACGGCTACTACGAGGTGGACAAGGGCGGTCACGTGTTCGTCTTCGGCAACCTCGCTCTGTGCGGTACGTTTGCCGGCACCGGGCCGGAGCAGCCCGTAGCCGGGATCGCCGCCACCCCTGACGGGGGCGGGTACTGGTTGGTGGACCGGGACGGCCACGTTTCTGCCTTCGGCGACGCCAGGTCCTACGGGAGCCTCCAGGGCGTGCCCGCGGGTACGGCCGTGGTGGCGCTGACGGCGCTGCCCGATGGCCAGGGCTACTGGCTGCTGACGGCCGGGGGCCAGGTTTATGCCTTCGGGGCCGCCAGGTCCTACGCCTCCAGGGTGCCGGGGCGCCCGTCCGCACCGGCGGTGGGGATGGCGGCCACGGCCGATGGCCGCGGTTACTGGGTGGTGGACGCCGACGGCACCGTCTGGAGCTTCGGGGCCGCGCTCTCCCCCCGGTCGCGGTTGCCGGCGCCCTCCGGCGCCATCGTGGGGATCGCCGCCGATGCCGCCACCGGTGGGTACTGGCTGGTCAACTCCCATGGCACCATTTACTCCTTTGACGCCCCGTTCCTCGGTGCCGTCCCGGCCGCCACGACCGAGACCGCCATCGCCGGCATCGAGGCGGGCCCCGGGGGCGCGGGCTACCGGCTCGTCGACGGAGGCGGGGCATTGTTCTGTTTCGGGACGGCCACCCAACTGGGTTCGGCGAGCACCGCTCACCCGTCCAGTGCCGTGGTCGGGATCGCCGCACCATGACGGGCCACTGCGAAGGCCCACCTGGCCGGCCGGCGTGACTGGCTCACCATGACTGGCTCACCGTGACCGCCTGGACCTCACCGGCGAGCATGACCCGCTCATCGTGGCTGCCGGGGCCCGGGAGGCGCTAATCTGGCCGTCCCGTATGTCCAATGACTCAACCACCGCTCTTAGGGCTTCGCGCCGCCCCGATTTCGGCGCCGACGCCCTCGTCTACATCGAAAAGGTGCGTAAGGCGACCAAGCGCCTGCGCGCCTACGAGACCAACCCGGAGGATGTCCGCGGCGCCCTGCAGCGCGTAAGGGAGGTCTCGGGCTTCAATGTGGAGGTACCCGTCCTCAGTGCCCGCCGCGAGGTGCAGTTTGTCAAGACGGGCGTAAAGCGGCTCAGTGGTTGGTACATGGCCTACCTGGCGGCTCAGCTCAACGCCTTTGGCGCCACCATTGTGAGGTTGGGCGAGACCATGGCTTCCCGGGTCGAGGACCTGGAGCGCAATGGCGACGAGCTGACGGCCCGCGTCGGCGCCGTCGAGGCGCGCCTTAGCCGGTTGGAGCCGAAGACCGCCGCCACCACCTCGCCGAGCACGGTTGCAAGCACGTCGGCGAAGCGGAGCAATAAAGAAGGGCCCATCCGATGAGGGTTGACCTGTACCTGCCCGGCTTTGCCCCCCACGACGCCATCAGCAACCACACCCTCCAGGTCCGCCGCGTACTGCGTGAAGCGGGTTACGGCAGCCACATCTGGGCCGAGCACATCCTGGGCAACCTGGGCCGGGAGGCGAGGCCCTACCAGGAGGACAGCCCCCTGCCCGGCGAGCACCGCCTCCTCATCTACCAGATGTCCACCGGCTCGGCCATGGCCGGTTGGCTCCGGTCCCGGGCCCGGGCCGGCGAGGAGCTGCTCGGTCACTACCACAACATCACGCCCGCCTCTTACTTCGCCCGGTGGGAGCCGCACATCGCCCTGGCCATGGACAACGCTCGCCAGGAGCTGTACATGCTGGCCCCCCACACCGCCCTCTCCTTCGCCGATTCGGCCTACAACGAAGAAGAGCTGGTCGACTGCGGCTACGAACGCACCCTCGAGTGCCCGATCCTGGTCGACCTGGAGGAGTACCACCGCCCGCCTGACCGGGCGACGCTCGACCGGCTGCGCCGACGGCGGGAGGGGACGCAGTGGCTTTTCGTCGGGCGGGTGGCGCCCAACAAGTGCCAGCACGACATCGTCGGCGCGTTCGCCGTCTACCGCCGGGTCTTCGACCCCAATGCTCACCTGACCCTGGTGGGGGGCGGGACGTCGCCGAACTACCTGGCGGCGGTGCAGCGCCTCATAGGCGAACTGGACCTGGGCGACAGCGTGGAGATCCTGGGCGGCGTCGGCGATGCTGAGCTGCTCGCCCACTGGGCCGTGGCCGACGTCTTCGTGTGCTTGTCCGAGCACGAGGGCTTCTGCGTCCCCGTGCTGGAGGCGATGGAGCTCGGCGTACCGGTGGTGGCCTACGGGGCGGCGGCAGTGCCCGAGACGCTCGGGGGCGCGGGGGTCGTACTGGACGACAAAGACCCGCTGGAGGTGGCCAAGGCCGTGGACAGGGCCTGCCGTCCGGGGCCGGCCCGGGACCACCTCATAAGGGCGGGCCGGGAGAGGGCCGCCATTTTCTCCTTGGCCAATACGTCCAAAGCGCTGCTGGCCGGTATCGAGGGTTACCTCGCCGGCTGAGCTGCGCCCCGGGCGGCGGCCGCCTCCCGGTAGAGAGAAATGATGCCGTCGGCGCAAGCCTCCCAGGTGTAGCGGGCGGCACGTTCGAGGCCCCGGCGGGCCAGGTCCAGGCGCTGGTCGGGGTGGTCGAGAAGGCCGGCGAGAGCGTCGGCCAAGGCGTCTGCGTCCCCGGGGGGCACCAGCCGGGCGGCGTCGCCCAGCACTTCCCTGAGGGCGCCACAGTCGCCGGCCACGACCGGGGCCCCGGCGGACATGGCGTGCAGAGGGGGCAGGCCGAACCCCTCGTAGCGCGACGGGTAGGCAAAAACGGTGGCGCCTGTAGTGAGGGCGTCGCGGGCCTCGTCGTCCACCCACCCCAGGCGCAACACCCGGTCCCGGGCCGGGCAGGCGGCGACGGCCTCGTCGAGCTCGGTGCCGCCCCAGCCCTCCGACCCGGCGATGACCAGGGCCAGGCCCGAGCGTCCCCCGGCCACGCGTCCGAACGCCCGCACCAGCGTGGGCAGGTCCTTGCGGGGTTCGACGGTCCCGATGGCCAAGATGTAGGAAGTCACCCATTCAGGCAGCCCCGGGCGCAAGCGCGCTCCGGCGTGCAGGGGCGGCACGCCGAGGTAGACCGTCCTCACCCGCTCCGCCGGTACACCGAGCATCTCGGTGACCTCCTGGGCCACGAAACCAGAGTCGGCGTGCACCCACGCCCCCCGACTGACCGCTTTTTTCACCAGCGCCGGGTAGGCCCGCGCCGCCGGGCGGCACCACTCCGGGAAGTGCAGGGGCGTCAGGTCGTGGACGCTGACGACCATGGCGGCCCGCCGTGACGGCGGTACCACGAAATTGGTGCCGTGCACGACCTCGGCCCGTCCGGAGAAAAGCTCGCCCGGCGGGAAAGGCCAGCGCGCCCAGGAAGCGTTCAGGGCCCGGCCGAAGATGCCCGGGCCCGGCCACCCCAGTGCCCTCACGCCCGGCGGGAGCAGGCCCTCGATGCCGGCCCGCCCGTGCCGGCTCAGTGCGAAGGCCCCGACGTCGACATCGTCCCGGTGGCCCAAGACCTCGAGCAGCCCCTGGCAGAACTGGCCCACTCCGGTACGGGCCCCTCGCAGCGGCGTGGCGTCCACAGCGACCGTGAGGGCCCTCTCCGCGTGGCCATTTGACTCGGACATGACGTTTGGGAACCAAACTCTACCGGGCCCGAGGTGACCGCTACGCTGGCGTCGTGTTGCGCGCCTCGGTGCGGCCTGTGCCTGCTCCCAGATGAAGCTGGCTTTCGTCCCGCCTCGCTTCGGCCCGGGCGTGCTGGGCGGCTCAGAGGCGCTGGTGCGGGAGGCGGCGCTGGGGTTCTGCGCCCGGGGCCACCAGGTCGAGGTGGTAACGACCTGCGCCCTCGACCATTACAGCTGGGCCAACGAGCTGGCGGAGGGCACAAGTGAAGAAAACGGCGTGTTGGTGCGCCGTTTCCCTGTCGTCCGCCACCCCAGCCGGGCGGCCTTGAAGGCCCAGCTCTCCATTCAATCGGGCCGTGTCCCCGACCTCGACGACCAGGTGAGCTGGCTCGGCTTCCAGTTCGGCGCGCCCGGGGTGTTCGAGCACCTGCTGCGGTGGGGGGAGAAGTACGACGCCATCGTCTTTTCGCCCTATCTGTTCTGGACGACGAGCGTCTGCGTCCCGTTCGTGGCCGAGCGGGCCGTGGTCGTGCCCTGCCTCCACGACGAGCAGTACGCCCGCCTCGACATACTGCGCCCTATGTTCTCCGACCCGGCTCTGGTCTGGTTCCTCTCCGGGCCCGAACACCTTCTGGCCCATCGCCTCGGACCGGTGGCCCGTCGCCATAGCGTGACCGGTGGGGGCGTGGCTGTGCCTTCGGCGTACGACCCCAAGGGGTTCATGGAACGGCACGGCCTGCAGCGCCCGTTCGTGCTGTACGCCGGGCGGCGGGAGGAGGGTAAGAACACGGCCTGGATGCTGGAGTCCTTTGCCGCCGCCGTGAGCGAGGGCGACCTCGACCTCGACCTGGTCGTCCTGGGCAAAGGCCAGGTGGCCGGTGCGGCGGTGCCGGGCGGGCGTGGCGAAGGGGCGGGGCGGGTCGTGGACCTCGGCTTTCTTCCCGATCACGAGCGGGACAGCGCCTTCGCCGCCGCTACCGCCTACGTGCAGCCGAGCCGGATGGAGAGCTTCTCGCGGACCGTGATGGAAGCGTGGCTGGCGGGTACGCCGGTGATCGCCTTCGACCAGAGCGAAGTGGTCGCCTGGCACTGCCGTCGCTCGGGGGGAGGCGTCACCTTCGCCGACAGGGCCGGGTTCGCCGAATGCCTGCGCCTCGTCGCCTCCCGGCCCGACCGCGCCGCCGAGATGGCGGCCGCCGGCCGTCGTTACGTAATCGAGAACTACACCTGGCCCACCGTGCTCGACCGCATGGAGGCCAGCTTGGGCGCCGCCATGTGACGGTGCCCCAGTCCCTGGTGGCCAAGTCCCTGNNGTGGTGGGTAGCTACCCGCCCGTGCCCGGGGCGCCGGCGGCGGCGACGGTGGCGGCGGTGCGCCGGGCGTGGGCTGCGGGCCGGGAGGTTGTCGTCGTGTCACCCCGTCCCAGCGCGGCGCCGTTGGTCTTGCGGGCGGCCGGGCCACGGGGCATCGCCCGGGAGGTCGCTCGCCTGGGGCGTCGCCATGGTTGCGACGGGGTCGTCCTGTGCCTGGAGCCAGGCTGGCCTCTGCGGCGGCGCTCCGAGAGCGGGGCCCGGTCTTTGGCCGCGGCCCTGTCTTCGTTCCGCTATGTCGAGGTCGTCATGACGGGAGGGACCAGCACGGACGCGAGCGCGGACTGGGGCCTTCTCGCCCCCATATGGCGTGCGGCTGAGCCGCTCATTGCCAGCTCGGAGGAGGTGGCGGCCTTCCTGCGGACCGCCGGTGCCCTGGCGGTCGAGGTCTGCGACCCTTTCGAGGGAGCGGGGCTGCATGGGCCCTTTTCTCCGGCGGGGACCGTGCCCCCTCTCGAGCACGGTGAGCTGCTGCTCAGGGTGCGGGCGCGCCGGCTGCTGGGCGCGCTGGCCCGCCAGTTACTCGGGCGTCGGGCGCCGGCCGTACGGGCCTACATTTGGCACCTCGCCTCTCTCGGCCGGAGGGACCGGAGGACCGGAGGGACCGCAAAGCCGAGCGAGAGGGCCGCAAAGCCGAGCGGGAGACGTAGGTTCGCTTGGATGGGTATTTCCTACAGCAGCGTCGTCGAAGCACCGCTCGCCGAGGTGTTCGCCTGGCACACCCGGCCGGGCGCCCTGGCCCGACTTTCGCCCCCCTGGTTGCCGGGGAAGGTGGTCAGCGAGGCGAGCTCGCTGCGGGACGGGCAGGCGGTGCTGCGCTTCCCGGGAGGCGTGCGCTGGGTGGCCCAGCACCGCCCCGATGGCTACGACCCGCCCCACGCCTTCGTGGACGAGGTGACGTCCATGCCTTTCGCCGCCTTCGGTTGGAGGCACGCCCATGCCTTCCGTGACGCGGGGGGAACTTCCACCAGGACCGACGACGAGGTGCGCACACCTGTGCCCGCTACCGTGCTGAGGCCGATGTTCGGCTACCGTCACCGCCAGTTGGCCGCGGACCTGGCATCTCACGCCCGGGGTAGGTCTTGGCGGACGGAGCCGCTGACCGTGGCCATGACCGGGTCCTCAGGGCTGATCGGGTCGGCCCTGGCTGCGTTCCTCACCACAGGCGGCCACAGCGTGGTCCGGTTGGTGCGGCATCCTCCGACCGGCCCCGGAGAGCGCCAGTGGGACCCCGACAACCCCGGCCCCCGGCTCCTGGACGGGGTGGACGCCGTCGTGCACCTGGCCGGAGCGTCCATTGCCGGGCGCTTCAGCGAGCGCCACAAGCGTGCGGTCATGGAGAGCCGGAGCGGTCCCACGCGGCGTTTGGCGGAGGCGGCCGCGGCGGCCGCCGAGGACGGCGGCGGGCCATCGGTCTTCGTGAGCGCGTCGGCCATCGGCTACTACGGCTACGACAGGGGAGACGAGATCCTGACAGAGGCGAGCTCCCAGGGCGACGGCTTCCTGGCCGACGTGGTCGCCAGATGGGAGGAGGCGACAGCGCCGGCAGGCGAGGCGGGGCTCCGGGTCGTCAAGGTGCGAACAGGCATTGTCCAGTCGCCCCGTGGGGGAGTGCTGGGCCTGCTCTACCCGGTGTTCTTACTCGGCTTGGGCGGGAGGCTGGGCAGCGGTCGGCAATGGACGTCTTGGACGGGGATCGACGACCTGGTGGACGTGTACTACCGCGCCCTGCTCGACCCAACTATTAGCGGGCCGGTCAATGCCGTCTCTCCCCAGCCCGTGCGCAATGACGAGTACACCGCGACCCTGGGGCGGGTGCTGGACCGGCCGACTGTACTGGCCGTCCCTGGCTTCGCCGCCGACCTGGCGCTCGGCCCCGAAGGCCGGCGCGAGGTCGCCGAGGCCAGCCAGCGGGTGGAGCCCACCGTGCTCCTTGCCGCCGGCCACCACTTTCGTCACCCAGAGCTGGAGGGGGCCCTAAGACATCTCCTCGGGAAGGTCGTCGGCTGAAGCTGACCGAAGCAGGCCCAGCGGGCCCATCTGGTCGCGTGCACCTCTGGCGCGGGCGGCGCCGACCTCGGTCCTGACGTTGCGGCGCTCCTCGGGGGGAGGAAGCACGGCTTGCAGGCCGAGCGCCTCGATCCACAGCTCCCGGGTCCAGCCCACGGTGTGGTAGAAGTGCTCGTCCTCCTCGTCCTCGACCTCTTGGTAAGCCGCGGTTAGGGCCTCGCCCCGCTCGCCTTGCGAATTTTTGGCCACTTCACCGATCAGCTCCCAATTGAGGTGGTCCTTCAACTCGGCCTGCGAGACGCACTCCGCCGCCAGGAGCTGGGCGGCTTCGTTGGGCCCGGCCCCGAGGGCTTTTTCCATCTCCGCGATCAGTGAGGCGGTGATGTCGTGGATGGCCTTGCGGCCCGGGCTGGACGCCTTAGGGTCGAGGCCGAGCTGGCCGAAGAGGCGTTCGACGACTTGAATGTGGTGCTTGGTCTCGGCCAGGTACTTTCCCCACTCTTCGCGCAGGCCCTTATTGGTCACGCACTTGAGGGCGGTCTCGTAGACCTTGGCCCCGGTGACCTCCGTCTCTAGCGCCTGCAGGAGCAGTTCGTCGATCTGAGCGTCTTTCATCGGTAGCTGTTTCCTTTCTGTGTCCGCCCGCGCCCGTGCGCGGTGCTCTTCAGTTTTTGCTGAAGCAGAAGCACCCAAACGGCGCCGTGGCGCAAACGCGGACGGGGTCAGGGACTCAAACCAAGCTTAGTGGTTGACCGCGTAAGTCCTCGCACGAAAAGGTGCCGAGCGGCGGGAGCGGTCCGGCGATGCTAAGGGTCCTTGAGGTATANNGGTGGCAGACCAATCCCCAACGCGCGACAGAGCACCTCCAACGCAGTCAGCACCGACGCCAGCGGGCCGTCGGGCCCGGTCCCGGTCCCGCTCACGTGGGCGAAGTGGTCTCGATAGCCGACCAGGTTCGTCGCGAGCGCCTCAGTTCCTCCTGACGGTCCAGCGCCGTGTGGGGCGTTGGCCAGCCCCTTCGCCCTAGAGTGCCGGCCACGGGCAGCCCAGGGCAACAGTTTGGTGACGCGGGGTTATGGTCACCCCCTCTTCCTATCTTCGTAGGCAATGAGCTTTGGCAAGGGCTCGGTCCCTGACGGCTGTGTAGTGCGGACCTTCCGGGTGAAGGTGATGGCCACCCCGCTAAAAAGAAGAGCGCCTACAACCTGCTGGTCTCGGGTGGTGACGCCTGGGCCTGGTGCATCGACAGGTTCCATGCCCGCGTCCGCGACGGGTTGCCCAACGCCAACTCGCTGGCGCAGATGTGGCCCGATCAAAAAGGGCACGGCCCGTTTGGGCAGCTGAGCGTCCACTGCGCCCAGGACGTGACCAAGGCGTGGTCGGCGGCCTTCTTCGAGACCATGAGGCGTCGTAAGAACGCCGAGCAGGCCAGCCTCCCGTTGCGCAAGCGCGGGTTGGTCCCGGTGACCTGGCGCCAGGGCGAGTTCGCCTTGTCGGCGGCGTCCGAGGGCCGACGGGCCCGGGCTGTGTTATCTACGGCCCGGGGTTATGCCAACTTGGAGCTGGCCCTGTCCGGCGACCACCCCTATGACCCCGAACTGGTCGGAGCGGTGCGACTTGTCGAAGAGGCCGGGGAGATGTTCATGGACATGACCGCCTGGGTGGCGG
>PMWT01000234.1 GCA_003166025.1 Acidimicrobiaceae bacterium
GTGGAGCCTGTCACCGACGTAGCTGACGAGGCTTTGGGCCTCGTTGGTGACAAGTTCCCCGGGAGCGCTTTCACTGACGTGTTCGATGTCACGAACATCGGTGAATGACTTCTCGGCAGTCGCACACATGTTCGGCGTCGTTCTGCAGCGCAGTTCTCCTCCGCTCCGGGCGCGCCCGACCCGTCTGATTGCACAATGCCTGTAGGCGTTGCGGTCGGACCGTAGCGTCGATGAGATCCGAAGGGCTGGCTTCGGCTGCCGACCGTACCAGCGGCCTGGCTTGTTAACGAGGTGACGCCCTTGGGGTCTCTCTGTGGTGTGGCTCCCAAGACACGCGAGCGCCGTTGTCACTGAAATCAGACGTGCCCACCATGGTCTCTGCTCTTGCCGATCGGGGGCTCGGACGACGTGACCGAGGGCCCAAACCCGGACATCATCGCGCCCGGCGTCTAACGTTACCGGGATGGTTTATGGCATGGGCCCTGGCATCCTGTCCGGGCCAGTGAACGAGTTTGGGGGCCGGGGTGGCCCGCCGCGCAAGTTTGAGGCAACCATCGGCCTGCTCGCCACGCACCTCGGGTCAGGTTTTAGCGGCACCGTGGTGCGGATCGACGCAGGTGGCGTCGTCCTTCGCGCGAAAGGGAGGGGCACGGAGCGGCATTTCCCATTGCGGTCCGGCGATTTCCTCGTCGCCGGCGAAACGGTGACCCTTGTTGCCCGAAATGCGCCACCTGGCAAGTCCACCCCCGCTTCGACGGGCCCGGCCCGGACAGCCTCTGGTTCTATCGCGCTCGAGGGGGCCAAAGCCAAAGTGGCGCAAGCGAGCCGTCTGTTGGTGGAGGGCGTCCACGACGCGGAGCTGGTGGAGAAGGTCTGGGGCGACGACCTCAGAGCCGATGGCATTGTCGTCGAACGACTCGACGGTATCGACCACTTGCCCGCGATCCTACAGCTCCGCCGCCCGGCGGCCGACGCCAAGCTGGGTGTGCTGGTGGACCATCTGGTGGCTGGGAGCAAGGAGTTCCGTATCGCAGCTGAGCTTGGCGGGCCTTATGTCCGGATCCTCGGGACTCCCTTTGTCGACGTCTGGCAAGCGGTCAGGCCTTCAGTCCTCGGTATTGCCGCGTGGCCTAATGTGCCACCGGGGAGGTCGTGGAAAGAGGGTATTTGCGAAGCTTTCGGCGAAGCATCGCCGGGCTTGTTATGGAAACGCTTGCTCGGGCAAGTCCGAACCTACGCCGACCTGGAGCCTGCGCTTGTTGGCGCAGTGGAGGCGCTCATCGACTTCGTCACAGAGCTGGGGTAGGTCCCGGCGCACCGCTTGCTGTCCGGGCTACCGCTAGTCTGCGGTCCATAAGGCGTAGAGGGTGACGCTCGCCGTGAAGGGGTAGCTCTCCTCGTCGGTGTAGGAGGTGCCCGAGCCGCCGGAGACGGTGTTCCAGGTATACCCGCTCCTTGTGGAGCCGTTGGCAGTGAGGTCATTGGCGTCCCCGTAGGGCTCGGACTGCTCGGCCGTGTCACCGCTGCCGCCGTTCGGGTCGAAGCTGCCGGTGACGGTGTTGGTCTGCACGGCCGCGGCGTCGCAGTAATTGCCCAGGCTCGCCGTGCCCTAGGGCGGTCAGTTGAGTTGGGTCTGTTCTCCGAGCCATTCAGCGAGGGGGGTCGCAGTGCCACCTCCATCCTGTTTGGTCGGGCTGTCCAGGGACGTCAACACGGCCGTTGGCCCAAAGCAGGGTGCGGCCACGAGGCGGGATGTTGCGAGCCGGGGGCCCATGACCACGAGGGGAACCGCACGTACCGGGGCTTTGACACCGTGGTCGAGATGGTCGCCGCCGACGGCTTGGCCGAGGTCGAAGAACATGATCTGCCCAGCGTCACGAGGGCAACAGCCGAGGACCTCAAGAAGTCGAGCCGGCCCGCGGCCCACACGCACGCCACCGTCGGCCCGCGCTCCCGCACGGCGGTGGCTTCGGCCTCGCTTGGCTTGGGACAGGACAACGGATCCCGTGACAAGGGCACCAAGCTGAGAGGCGTTAGGATAACCGAAGGACCAGAACGGAGGGGACGCATGTCCGCCCATGGTGTACCGACGCTGTTCAACAGGCGAGCGTTGCGTCCTTACTGCATCAAGCAATCGCCCGAGGTGGTGTCGGGCGAGGGGCCGTGCGAGGGCCGTGCCGTCGAACCCACGTACGGTGCCGACGGCACGGTTGTCGGCTTCACCCGCGCCTACAACGAGCAGCGCGCCCTTACCCTGCGGCAATGGGTGGCAACGCTGACCTCCCACTTGCCCGGCTTGTACGACACGATCAAGGCGCCCCTGGCGGGCCTGGTCGCTCCCGACCGCACGTTCATCACGCAATACCCGACCTTCATATACAAAACTGTCCAGGGCGAAGTGTGCAACGGGGGCATCTTCGACGCGTCGACCTGGCAATGGCCAAAAGGTGCCGGGGCCGCGCTCAACGCTCAGGTTGCCGCTGCCGCAGGGAGCGATGGCTGGCACGGTGTTGGGGTCAACCCCAAGTATTTCCTAGGCGACGGCTACTGCTCTTCTGACCCGTGGTCCGTCTCGGTCTACAAGGCCCTGGTCAACAACCTCGCGGGCGCATTTCACGCCACTGAGGCCGGGCCGCCGTGACGGCGAGGCTTGTGGCGTACGACTCGTGCTCCGTGGTGGCCTCGCCCAAGGACTGCGAGGGGATCGAGCTCCCTTCTCTGCTTTGAACCAAAAACATCAATGAGCCCGTTATAAATGCGCGGCTTGAACCTTAAAATAGAATAGAGGCAATAAGTGCCAAATGGAACTTTCCGGACAAGCGTCCGAGCCCGGGCGGCGAAGAGGGTGTGGCCGGTGGCTATCGTCGTCGTGGTGTTGGCCGCAAATGCAGCTACCGGCGCCCTCGCTCAGACTAGTGCCTCGGCCAGCGTGCGGCAACCGGCCGTTGCGGGCGGCTCGTGGGCCCAGACGGCAAACTTCGCCTATCCGACGTTCACGTACCTGGCCTGCCCTTCGACGACCACCTGCTTCACTTCCGCGGGCAGCGACAGCTACTCCACCATCGCCCGCACCACCGACGGGGGAGTGAGGTGGGTGGCCGAGACGGTACCGGCAAATGTTGAGGAACCCGAGGCCCTGGCCTGTCCTTCGACGTCGACCTGCATCGCGATAGGCCGAGGGGCCGAGGGCACGGGCGCCGTCGCCATGCGCACGACCGATGGCGGGGCGCATTGGCTGACCAAGGATCTCCCGGCCGGCATGGGGTCGGTTAAGGCGATCTCCTGCGCCACCCCATCGAGCTGCCAGGTGGTGGGCGAGAATTCCGGCGGCTACGGCGCCGCCGCGGCTCGGACGACCGACGGCGGCGCCGCCTGGGAGAACGACAAACTCCCGCCCGGTATGGAGGGTATCGCGGACGTGTCGTGCCCCTCGCTTTCGACCTGCGAGGCGGTCGGCGCCAACAAGAGCCAGTACGGCGACTTCGTGTTCCGGACGACCAACGGGGGCCGGACGTGGTCGGCGAAGCATCTGACCAACCTTGTGCCACCGGCCGGTCTGCAGGTTATCTACTGCCGCTCCGTCTCGTTTTGCGTAGCCGGTGGCAACAACGCCCAGGCGTACCCCATCGTCGGCTATACGGTGAACGGCGGCCAGACCTGGATCTTTCCCAAGCTGTCGGGCACCGCGGTCGCTTCCCTGGGCAACGTGTCAGCCATTGCCTGCCCGTCGCGAACGGTCTGCGAGGCCTTGGTGGGCCCGTTCGCCATGCGGACCACCGACGGCGGCGCCAAGTGGGTCGACCAGGTCCTTCCGAAAACCGTCGCTTCAACCAACGGCTTGGCCTGTCCCTCGGTTGCCGTTTGCCAGTCCAGTGCCGGTGTGGCGGGCAACCTCGTTGTCTCGTTGCGCACGACCTCCGGCGGGGCCAGTTGGGTGACAGCTGCCCCGGAGCCCGTTACCATCGCCAGGTTCACCACTGTCAGCTGCCGCTCGGCGACGGTGTGCGAGGTGGGCGAGAATGGCGTCGGAGCCTTGCGCACCATGGATGGTGGGACCAATTGGACAACACAGACAATCGGGAAGGACAACGGGTACCTGGACGCCGTCGACTGCCTCACCGTCAACCTCTGCCAAGGCGTCGGGGACTATGGCGACTACGTACAGGGCGTTCGTACTACCAACGGCGGTGCCACTTGGGCAGAGAGCCTGTTCCCGACCCAGGACCGTATGACCGCCGTGGACTGTCCTTCGGCGTCGGTTTGCACGTCGATCTCCTACGCCCCCGGGGCGGTCTATCACACCAGTGATGGCGGGCTTAAGTGGGCGCTCCAGACGATCCCGAACCCGGCGACCATTTACCCGACGGCCCTGGCATGCCCCTCGATTTCTGTGTGCATGGTTTACGGCGGAGCAACGGGGGCCATCTACTTCTTGCGTACCACCGACGGCGGGGCGCGCTGGGTGAGCGAAAAGCTGCCTGAAAATGTCGGTGAACTCGACGATCTCGCCTGCCCCACCACTTCGTACTGCGTGGCCCTCGGCCAGCGGGCCGTGTCGAGTGGCAGTGTCATCCTCGGCCCCCGGCTCGCCTCGGCCCCGGAGGCCGCGGCGAGCACCCCGAACGACATCGTCATCCGGACAACGGACGGAGGGGCCCATTGGGTGCTCACAAACGTCCCGGGCACGCCCAACGTAACCTTCGGCGCCATCTCCTGCCCCACTCCGTCGGTGTGCGAGGCCGCCGGGGTGCCATCAGGGGACGTGTCGCAGTCCGGTTACACGACCACGGGCTCGACCGCGGCGTTGGCGCTGATGTTCAGGACCACGGACGGAGGCGCCACTTGGTACGCCCAGGGGCTGCCGGCCGGAGTCGGGAGCATCTCCTCGATCTCTTGCCCGACGTCCTCGGCCTGTACCGCCGTCGGCAGCTCCAATACCGCCTATGGAGTGGTGATCCGCTACAGATAGGGCCGCCGAGCGGGCGCCCTTGATCGGGTCTGATCGTTGTTCCTCCCGGTCAAGGGCGCGTATCCCTCGGATAAGTTCGGGTCGCGTTTGTTAGCCCATTGCTGGGGGCCTCACGAGCCGGCTAGTTTTGGGGCCCGGTCGCCCTCAGAGTTTCGTGTAGACCGAGAGGCGCCCGATGACGCGGGCGGGGGTGATGTCGAAGATCATGGCTTCGCAGACGCTCATTTCCACGCCGTCGGCCTAGGTCGGGCTCTCATCGATCTCGACCAGGACGGTGCGGCCATCTTCGTTGGGCACACAACGCCTGACCTCGTAGACGTAGTCTGTTGCCCCGGGCATGATGGTTTCCAGGTAGGCCAGGTACTCATCGCGGCCCGACTTCACGTCGCCATCGGGGCCTAGTCGCTTTATATCAGTGTCCAGCAGGTCCTGGGCCTGGGAAAGATCCCGCCGCCCACCAAAGGCCAGGAGCGACATGACCACCTCGACGGGCGACCGCACGCCGGTCATAAGGCGAGCTTCACGGGCCGGCCCTCCTGTAGCACGATACGGACAGTGCCGAGGGCGGCCAAGTCGTCCAGGGGGTTGTCGTAACGGCGATCAAGTCGGCGAAAAAGCTAGGTTGTACCGAGCTGCTCCGGTCAGCGGCGCCCATCAACTTCGCCGGGTTGACCGTCGCCGTCTCGTGGGCGGCGAGGCGGGACAGGCCCGCCTCCTCCAACAATTTCATTTCCAGCACGGTGGCCGGCAGGCCGCCCACGTCGTCGGCCGGGGGCAGGTCCGTACCGCACAGCAGCGGGACGCCGGCGGCGATGGCGTTCCTGATGCTCTGGAGATGGCTCTGAATAGAGAACGACCACGGCCTGTACTCCTCGGACGGGTTCGTTTCCCGCCAGGACGTCTTACCCGGCAGCGGAATCATCGTCCCGTTTGCCCACCGGGTGTCTCCCTTCGAGCTGCGACGCGAGGAGTGGGACGCCATCCACGACCTCCTGCTCGCCGCCAAGGCCGCAATAGACGAGCGCTGGCACCCCGGCGGCTACACGATCGGCTGGAACGTCGGCGCCGCTGCTGGCCAGGAGGTGGCCCACGCGCACCTTCATGTCGTACCGCGCTTCGCCGCCGAGCCGTACGCCGGGCGGGGCATCGGCTGGGCCATCAAGCGATGCCGGCCACCAAGGAGACCTCGCCGAAGATGGTGAACGCCAGCCCGAAGGTAAGCAGGACCAGCACCGCCCCCGCGACCACCAGGAGAACTTCCACACGCCACCGTACATCCGCCGCGGCCCGGTGCTGCCCCCCGTTGCATCTTCACAGCGTCCGACCGGGCGCGCAGAGTGTAGGGGTTTGCCGGCGCGGGCGACCCGTCGTCGCACTCGGAGTTCGACAGCTCGGCGCGTGCAAAGAGCCGCGCCAGAGTATCTATTGTGCGCTGGGACGGGAACCCTTATCCTATAAGGGGAATCCGTGCAGATCGACGTTCTCGCGGCGGAAAATTCTGAGAAAATAGTCACCGCCCCTGCCCAAGACACCCAGAACGCGCACGCATGATATCCCTTGTCTTCACCTGGGACCAGACACCCAGGATGACGGGCCGGAAGGGTTCCTGCAACGGTGGCTGACCCTACATAACCGGCAGGGAGTATCGTTATGGTCGAACGAGCGGCTTCGTTGGTCGAGCTGTCTTCGTCACGGTAAAGCTCCGCCTAACGGCCTTGGCGGGGCTGTACGTGGCGTTACCGGCCTGGCTCGCTCGGACGGTGCAGATCCCAGCCTCCAGCAAGATGATCTTGGTGCCGTGCCCTGTCGGCTCTACGGCACAGACCGTAAGCGTCGTGGTTGTGAAACTGACCGACAAGCCCGAAGAGGCGGTCGCACGCACCGTGACGGGTGACTGCGAAATGCCCTTCTTGGTTATCGTCCCAAAGTCGATCACCTGACTGGCCCTCGTCACTTCGAAGCTCCGACTAACCGGCGCCGCCGCGTCATAGCTGGAGTTGCCTAACTGGGCGGCCTGGATCGTACAGATCCCGGTCTTGAGCAAGCCGACCGTGGACCGGTCGGCGCCGCCCAGGGTGCAGACGGAGGGCGTACCCGTCGTGAAGACCACCGTCAAGCCCGACGAGGCGGTAGCGCCCAAGGTTAGGGGGGACTGCAAAAGGGCCCTGTTGGCCAAGGGCGCGAAGCTTATCGTCTGCTGACCAAGGGCTTCAGCACCGATCACCACGATGGTGCGTTGCACCTGGGGGGCGGCCGAGTAGTCGGCATTGCCCGCTTGGTTGGCGTCGACGACACAGTCACCTGCGGCCGTGAAATTGAACGTGCCGCCATTGGTACCAGTAACGGCGCAGACACCGGGCCCACTGGACCCGTCAACCGAGAAGACTACTGGGTTACCCGACGCCCCACCGGTGGCCGACAGGGTCGCCGAGTTGCCCACGCTGGCCGAGGCCGGAGCGGTGAAGTTGATTGTCTGCGGGCTCGGACTCAGACCGACAAGAATCGGTGGGGTACCTCCGCCGCCGGACGACGAGGGCCCCTGACCGACCGTTATCGTTCGTTGGACCTGGGGGGCGGCCGAGTAGTTGGTATTGCCGGCCTGGTTGGCGTCGATCACGCAATTGCCCACGGCGCTGTAGTTGAGCGTGGTGCCGTTGGTGCCCGACACGGCGCACACGCCGGAGCCGCTGGTCGGGTCGACAGAGAACACCACTGGGTTGCCCGACGCTCCGCCCGTGGCCGACAGCGTGGCCGTGCCGCCCACTGTGCCCGAGGTGGGTGCGTTGAAGGTGATGGTCTGGGGGGCGGGTAAAACGGTCAGTGTAAATGATTGGGTCGCGTCGGGAGAAATCCCATTGCTGGCCATGATGGTGAGCGGGTAAGCACCGCCTGTGCCCGCCGCGGGGGTGCCCGAAAGCGTCGCCGTGCCGTTGTTGTTGTACTCGAACTGGACACCAGACGGGAGCGGACCTATCTCCCAAAAAATCGGTGCCGGGTAGCCGGTTGCCGTCACAGTGACACTGGCGGCGGTGGCAACCGCGAACGTGGTGCTCGGGGCGCTCGTGACCGACGGGGCGACGCCCGCCTGCCAAAGCGTGGCGTTGTTGCTTAGGCCCACCACGTCACCGTTGTCGGTGACCGCGGCTGCGCTGCTTATGCCCCCACCCGGCGCCGGGGCGAGTTCGACCATCCCGCCGGCAGGGGTCCAGCTGAAGGCGTAGTTGCCACTGACGCCGACGACCTCTCCGTTGTCGTTGACCGCGGTCGCCTCGCTCCAGCTCTGGCCGGGCAGCGTGCCGAGGTCGACCATGCCGCCGGTCGGCGTATAGGCGAAGGCGTCGCCGGTGATACCGTTCGGGCCGATGGAGTAGCCGACAACTTCTCCGTTATCGTTGACCCCCGTAGCCTCGCTTCCGATCGCGCCGGGGAGTGTACCGAGGTCCACTAGAGCCCCTGCCGAGGTCCAGGCGGCCGCATCCCCGTAAGCGGTACCTCCGGACCAGCTCCAGCCGACGGCTTCCCCGTCGTCGTTGACCGCGCTGGCCGAACCTTCGCCGCCGGGCGGTGTGGTGAGCTCGACCATCCCGCCGCCAGCGCTCCAGCTGAAGGGCAGAACGCTGCCCGACCCGCTCAAGCCGCTCGAGCCTACGACCTCGCCGCTGTCGTTTACCCCGTAGGCGTCGCTCCAGTTCTGTCCCGGTAACGTGCCAAGGTCCACCATCCCCCCAGCCGGTGTGTACGAAAAGGCATCACCGCTGACGTAACCGCTCGCTCCCACCACCTGGCTCTCGTTGTTGACAGCGTTTGCATAGCTGCCGGCACTGCCGGGCAGCGTGCCCAGGTCTACCATCCCCCCGGGAGCCGTCCAAGCGAAAGCATTCGGCGTCTGTGTAGGGCTGAAGCTGGTCCCGACTACCTCGCTGTTGTCGTTGATACCGCTCGCCGTGCTCGAATATCCAAAGCCCGGCAATGTCCCAAGGTCAGTGGCGGTGTAGGTCGACGCCGCGTACAGCGAAGCGGTCCCATAGGAGTTAAGACCATCTGGGCCGGCGTTCGGTGCTCCCACCAGGACAACCTGACCGTCGGCAGAAAGCGCCAAAGCGGACCCGAAGGTCCCGTCGGGGCTGGTGCCGCTGAACGTGGCCGCCGGGGTTGTCGACCAACTGGCCCCGGGCTCGGCGTAGAGATAGGCAGCGCCACCGTAAGGACCGGCCAGGGCGGCTCCCACTAGCACGGTCTGCCCATCGGCCGAGAGCGATATGGGGGCACCAAACCCTTGGCCCAGCGTGCCGGTGAGGGTGGCGACGGGCGTGGTCGACCAGGTGCTCCCAACCTCGTCGTAGATATACACGGCACCGGTAGCCTGGGCCCCTGGGGGAGCGCCCGCGAGTGAGCCCGCATTGGGAGCACCCACGAGCGCCTCTTGCCCGTCGGCGGAGAGGGCCACCGAGTAGCCCAGTTCCTCGTTGGAGGTGCCGGTGTAGGTGACGGTGGCGGCGGTCGGCCAGTTCCCCCCGGTCTCGGTGTAGAGGTAGGCGGCACCGCTCTCCGAGCCCGTGGAGGGGTCGCCCGGAGCGCCCAACAAGGCCACCTGGCCGTCAGCCGACAGCGCCACTGACCCGCCCAGACCGGCATCGGCGCCGCCCGTGAAAATAGTCGTCGGGGTGCTCGACCATACGCCACCCGTCGTGGAATAAACGTAAACGGCACCGGCCCCCGAGCTAACAGAGGGTGCGCCCACCAGGGCGGCCTGCCCGTCGGCTGAGAGCGCAATTGAGCTGCCGAAGCTGTAGTTACCGCCCGTGCCTGTGAAGCTGGCCACCGGGGTCGCGGACCAGCTGGCCCCGGCCCCGGTGTAAACGTACGCGGCCCCGTTGGCGTCCCCGGTAGCCGGTGAACCCAGCAAGGCCGTTCCTCCGTCGACCGACAGCATCACCGGCCCGCCGAGCCGTTCGTTCGCGCTGCCCGCAATGGTGGCCACGGGATTTGTCGACCAGGTCCCGCCGGTCTCGGCATAGACAAAGACCGCGCCGTCGCCGTTCGAGCCGGCGTTGGGGGCGCCCACGAGGGCTTCCTGCCCATCGGCCGAGAGAGCTACTGAGGTCCCAAGATATGCGCCGTCGGTCCCGGTAATGGTGGCCACCGGGGTCGTGGACGGCCAAACGAAGGGGTCGACGGTGAGCGGGTAGGTGGCCCCGGCGTCACTGACCACGATGCGGACCTCGCCCGTCCCGAGACTGAAATGAGACGGCAGGGCTCGCCCGGTGGCGTCGGTGACCCGCAAGGCGCCGTAGGTCATGACCGGCCCCTTCGGCCCCAAGAGGCTGAGGGTGCCAGGGCCCGAAGCAGTCGCGTGCAAGCCACCGCCATAGCCCAGGACGATGCTGAAGCGGGCGCCCGCGCCCGACGGGCGACGCTCAAGCGTGAACCCCTGCTCGAAGCCCGAGGCCGCTGCCTTGTACCAAACAGACACCCCGTCCCCCAATGGCTCCGTCGTGCTCTTAGCGCCGAAGACGAACCCCCCGGGAGACAATGCCTGCCCGCTTGCCCTGCCCACCGACTTCGGTGTCAGGGCCAAACCGCCTGAGCGCGCCTTCGGCGCTCGGAACCAGACGCGGCCGCGTTGGCCCCACGACAGGGTTATCCCGCTAGGTGAGGTGACGGGCTGGGACGCCAGTGCCTTGTCGATGACAACTTGTAGGCCCGCCGGCACCCGAGGCGAGCCGACAGGAGAAGGGGCGCTCGTGCCCGGACGGGCGGGGGCCCGTTCGGCTGGCCGAGCGGTCGGACCGGCCACGCCCGCCTCAGTTAGATGGGCGGCGAGCGCTGGGGCCTGAGCCGCCGAAGCCAAGGCCGGCCCCGCACCGACAAGGAAGCAAGTCGCCAACGCGGCCGTCACAGCCGCCCTGGCCGTCGTTGCCCTAAGGGGGCCCGGCATCCAGGCGGTCTGAACGCCCGCCCTTACCCCTTTCGGCCAGGTGTCTGAACCCGTAGCGCGCATTGCGACCTGCCCTCTCCGATCGCGCCACTACCGGCAACAATGCCGCGCTACGGCGACAATAGGTACTTATCAGCGCAGCGCTTTAGCGCGATACGCCGATTACATTAGCCGTCGCCGATTATGCGTCAAGAACCGGTGTGCTCACATTAGGGAGCAAGAAAAGACCGTGCGCCGTGTGCGGTCTTGCCGCCACTGAAGACCGCTCAGGCTTCATTCCGGTTCTTCTTGGCCAGGTAATCATTCACTTAACGCGCCGCCCGAGCTAATCCCATTTGGTAGGAGAAGCGATACCTTTTTATTCGGTCGCCCGAAACAAAGGCAATGGTACGGCAGCGACCTTCGGATTGCGTGTCGGCACGGAACCACTGCGTCCCAGGCTCGGAGCGACTGCAGAGGGTAGCGCCTCCCTTGGTCAGGCGGTCGGTGTTAGGGTTCCTCTAGTCCGTTCCCTTCTCCGCTGCAGCAAACGGGGTTACCTTTGTGTGAGTGTCAAGGTTCCCCTCAATGAAGGCCCGCGAGCTAAGGCGAGTTCTAGAGAGGGAGCCGCTCCTATACAAGGCTCGTTCGAAGGCCGGATCCCATATGGTCCTCACCTCCGAAAACGGGTACCCCCGCCTTGTGTGGGCGTTCCACGACGGGCAAACTCTGGCTCCGGGGCTAGTCAGAACCATCCTCAAGGACCAGGTCGGACTCGCCGAAGATGTCGCTTTGGGGCTACTCTGACGAGACGGAGGAGGCGACGGTGGACGTTGAACTTAGGGTGCATCTGGAGCGGGTGGACGACGCCGATACTCGTTGGGTCTGGTGGGCGGACAGCGTCCAGCTCCCAGGCTTTTCCGCGGCCGCCGATCACCTTCCGGACCTGCTGTCGAGGGCTCGGGACGTCATTAGGGAGGAGAAGATCCTTCCTGACGAAGCGAACATCACGGTGCTGTTAGTGCCCATCGAGCACCCATCTGGAGCGACCGCTCTAAATGCTGTCGCTCCGGCGCCGTCGCTTGGCACGGGCGGACCAGTACCTCGGCAGGCGGTCTCCACCCGAACTCTCGTCCAAGCGTAGTTCGCTCCCTCCAGGACCGAGATGGAGATTCAGGCCGCCATTCTCTGCGATTCGGCGACCGTTCGTGAAGGCTTGCTACACGTACTAGGTGGTGGCATCAACCGCCTATACAGATCTGAGTTGCCGGCTCCCCTAGGCGTCGCGCTTGCTCTCCTGGTGGCTTTCGAGCCCGAAGAGGTCGACCAGCTCCACGAGGTCCACATGATCGTTCGTTCTCCCAATCAACGACTTGCAGAGGCAATGGGGGCGCTCCAGGCGAAGCTTCCTTCGAAGATGGAGCCGGGCGAGAACGTAGTGCTTCCGCTTGTGATGCCGTTACACAACGTTGGTACCACGGAGTTCGGGCGGCACGTAGTTCAACTTTCAATCGACGGTGGGGTCGCAATGAATGAACTGCACTTTTGGGTGCTCCACCCCGACGAGCTGGCGCTTCCAAGACCCTGGTGACCCACGGTCAGCCGGCCCTGGCGGCTTCCCCAGGACCACGACCGGGGCTTCGACGGAGGAGCGGGGCCGCGGCCATCGCCTTGTGAACGACCCGTCGGCAAGCCCCACAGTATGCCCCGCTCCTCCTGTGGCCTCGGTTTGGCGAACTGACTACGGGGCCGCTTCCGCCTCGTCGACGCGTGCGCTTAGCACGACGAGAGCTGAGAACAGCGCCCACGCCGAGCCCCAGTCGCTCGGTAACCCGCGATGTGGTTGGCTACGGGGCTTGCGAGGCTTGGGGCCAGGCCGAGACGCTTCTAGACCGGGCACGATCATGCTGAGACCAGATGGCTGGGGTAGGGGGGCTACCGCCTGGGCCGGGCGGCGCAGTTCTTGAGCGGGCGCGCCCGCGGCCGCCGAACTGCACGTCCAGCTGCTCGTCGAGCTTGACGAGATCCTGGCCATAGTCGACGGCACCTAGGTCCGACTGCTGCCAGTCACAGGCGAAGCGTAGTATCCGCCTCGTGCAGGACTACGCCGGGGCCTGGTCGGCCGAGCGGGGGCGGTGCCATCGCCTCGTGTATGTCGACGGTGACGTGCGCCCTGCCAACTGCCCCGAGCCCGTCGTCGCCTCAGGTTGGCGCCGAGACGGTCAGTGCCGGTGGTTCGCCGTCGACGCTTTCGTCTGGCACCAGGCAGAGCTGCGAACCCGGCCAAGTCCCAGACAGTGGCCTCTCACGGACGGACGTAGTGGGCCCTAACCTTCATCTCGTTGGCCCCAAGTGTTGGTTCAGAGGAGGGATGGCCTACGTGAATGGGAGTGTCGTCACGGTCGCTACCTGCTGCGGCCTCGTACTTGGAGTGTCAGCCACCACGTTCCCTGGTGTCTTAGCCTGGATGCACCGCCTGAGCCCAGGTCGGGGTCTTTGGCTGACCGTGCTCGTCGCAGAGTGCCGTCATTTCCTTTGCCGGCGAGAAGACGTGACCGAACAAGGTTTCTTGAAACCTGGTCGGTTGTCAGCGTCGAGGTAGTGGTGGTGGCGGGACGCCAGGCCGCCGGGTGTTTAGCCCGAAGCGACGGCTGGCAGCGCCCGGGTCCTTACCAGGGCCCGGTTGAACTGGTGCTGCCATGGCCAATGCAGCGGGCCGCGAAGTGTTGGCGTGCCGGAGCGGTTGACCAGTCGGCCGGGCACGCAGACGAGCCGGGACCGCAGAGTGGCCACGACGGTGAGCTGGTCAGCGGGGTGGACCTGGCCCAGTATGGCGGTCCAGCGGCACAGGTTGTGAGCGAGCACGGCGCAGGCCAACCAGGCCCCGTTGGCGGCGAAGTTCCCCGATGGGCAGTGCGCCATTCCCGATCCCTCTTTGATGTCGCGGATGGCGAGCTCGACGGTGGCGTGCTGGCGGTGAAAGCGGTCCAGCTCGACCGCCGTGCCGGCCAGGTCGCTCAAAAAGCCGTGGTGGCGCCAGCCTGGGAACAACGCTTGCTGGGCTACGTCGACCAGGCGGGTGCGCCGCACCACCAGGCGGTGGCCTTTGTAGTCGACCTCGGCCACCTGGGCTATGCCATCGGGGGTGTAGGCGATCGGCTCCCAGGCGCTCTCGTCGATGCTGGCGATGACGCTGGCGACGGCAGAGTTCCCACAGTGCACGGCCATGGTGTAGCGCACGTCCAGACGGCCCAGGACGGCGATGGTGGCATGAGACCAAAAGCCCGAGTCAAAGCGCATGACGATCTCGCCGCTTGCCCCCGCCCGGCGGGCCCGGGCCACCAGCTCTTCGACAAAACGCCTGGTGCCCCGGGCGGTGTTGGCTAAGCCTTTCCTCATGCGGGCATGCAGGACCTCCCCGGTGCCGGCCCGCACGGCCAGGATGGGGTGGTAACCGAGCACCTTGGTGTAGCCGTAGGCCGCACCGGACTTGGCCCGGCCGTAGACCTGGCAAATGGTGGAATCAACATCGACCACTAAGCGAGAGGCCCCGGGCCCGGTGCCGAGCGCCCAAGCACGGCGCAGGCTCTCGGCGATCACGGCGTCCAACTGACGTACATGGCCGAAACTGAACGCCCGCAAGAAGCAGCCCAAGGTAGATGGCGCCATGACCCGGTGCCCGAGCACCCCAGCTGTCGCCCCCGCCCGCAGGCGGTCAGCGTGGCCTATGTGGCTGGCACCGGCCACCATGGCATGCACCAAGGTCAAGACCTTGCGGCCGGGACGGAACCCGCCGGCCCGGTCGGTGAGCCGGACTGTGGCGTCGACCAAGGCCTCCAAACCCAGGCGGGACACCAACGTGGCCACCAATACCAGCCCGGCGTCGGCCACCAAACCCGGCTCGTCGAAAACCACCTTCACCCTGTCAATCCCGCGCGATACTGGGCTCACTGAAAGTGCCTCCTGGTTTTGGGCCAACTGCGTCTTCGACACCGCAATCGTCCCAGGTCGGGAGGCCTTTCACGCGGATGGGAGCCCCTCAGGCCCGTAATCAGGCTGTGTTTTCAGGCTTAGGCGTGCACGACGTGAACTGGGGAGGGAGCTGCCCTACCCGTTGGTCGCCCTCGGTTTGTTCAGCGTCCCGGGCCCCGAGGTCTTCAACGACGTCGTCTCCCTGATGGCCGGTGCCGCCGCTCTCGGGGGTATGAGCGCCGCCACCGGAGAAGCTGTGGACCGGACTATCAGGTTCCTCACCTCAGGGACCCCGAAGCGGCCGCCAGGTATGCCCCACCAC
>PMWT01000154.1 GCA_003166025.1 Acidimicrobiaceae bacterium
CTTATGCATCACTTGGGTACCCGGAGACCTCCTGAGCTCACTGGGCAAGCTGGTGCGCTCGTTGGTACGACACACCGAGGACCCGGCCTACGTCAGCGGACTCCAGGTGTGTGACGACATCGTCCGGGAGCTGAAGGTCGTAGCGGGAGAAGACGCTCGGCAAGGAGGGCGTACGGGTCGTGGAGGCGCTCGACTCGATGACCTTCAACCGATAATTGGGCGACCGGTGGTCTATTAACGGGGTCGTGGTGGAACGCAAGCTTGTCCTGAGAACCCGAGTCGTCGAGGGCTATCACAAGGCCGGAGTTCCAGTCGGGTCCTTGACGAGCGAGGAAAGCATCGTGCTGGTTGACAGGTACTAACTATAGATATATAGTAGGTACCATGAACAGCGACACCAGATGGAGCGCACAAGAACTGAGGGACGCTCTGACCCGCTACGAGGAAGAACTCCGAGCGGCTGGGAAGGCTCGCAACACGGTCAACACCTATGTCCAACATCCCGAACGGTTTATCAACTGGCTCGAAGGCCGCTACGTACCGGTACAGTCCGGCCCCAACTGGGGACGAGGCACGAGCGCCCAAGACGCCGGCCTACGTCTGAACTCGACGGGGCCACCCCGTTATGGTCCCGCCAGTTTCACCCCGGACCCGCCTCCCGCTGGACCTGGGGTCTCGGCTGGGTCGTCTCGCTACGACCCCCTCGGGTGGTACCTGGCGGAGCGCCAAGAGGCGGTGGTCCACCTGTCGTTCGTCGCCATCGAGCGCATCATCGGTGCTCCGCTCCCCGACTCCGCCCGCCGGCACCGGCCCTGGTGGGCCAACGAGCGGGCGGGCAACCACGTCCACGCCAAAGCGTGGATGGGAGCCGGCAGACGTACGGCCAACGTCAATCTCAACGCCGGCACCGTGGACTTCGTCCGATGAGCGCGCACTGTAGCGAGCACCGGTTCCCGCAACCGACGAGACATCAAGGAGGAGGGCGAACAAATGCCAGTGAACAGAACTGTCACGCGGCGCTACCGCCAGCCGGACGGCACGATCGTGACGGTGACGGAGCGTACCGGTGACCGTAGCCGGGGCTCCCGGTCAGCGAACCTCCTGCTCGGTTACCAGGACTACAAGACCACGACAACCAAGACGCGCTACCCGAACGGCACGACCACCACCGAGCACAGCGAGAGCCACCCGTTCATTGCCGCCTTCTTCATCCTCGGGCTCACCGGCGTGGTGGTGGAGGGCTTCAACAGCCCCGACTGGTACTGGGTGCTCACCTCCGCCGTGGTGTCCCTCGTGGTCGTGTCCCTGGTGGTGCTCTTCGTGGCCTACTACGTCAAGCGCGTCGCGGCCCACTTAAAGCGACGCAGTTATCGGTAGGCCGGAGCCGCCCCGGCTAAAATCTGGGAGCTTGCGCTCACCAAATGAGGCGCTCAGGCGGCCGACAAAAGTAGGGACTTGGCGGGGGTCTTGAGGAGACGGGCGCTGGGGCCACCCCGGGAACGCTTGGCGTCATCGGGACCGAAGTTGGGGTCTGACAGGTAATGGAACGGGTTCCGCGACCGAGCTGGCCCGGCTTGGCGCTGACTTCTGCCCAGGGATTTACCTACCCCGGTCGGCGGTATGGGTTAGTGCCAAGCGGCGCAGCGGGTGGAAGTACCAGCCGGGAGGGTGGCGGCGCGGGCACGGAAGGCGAGCCCGGCCGGAGCCGGGATCAAGGTCAAGTGCCGGTAACACGAACGATCGTTAGCGGACGCGGCTGCGCTACGAGGCGTTCTCCCAGGCGGACCGTGTAACGCTTCCCGTGTACGGACCTATGTAACGTCAACCTCTGTTTGCGCTACAGTTGGTCGGTGCGGGTTGGCTATGGACGGGTTTCAACAGCCGACCAGAACGCCGACGCCCAGGGAGACGCCCTGGAGGCCGCCGGATGCGATCGAGTCCTCATCGACAAGGCCAGCGGCAAGCTGGCCCGGCGGCCGGAGCTGGACAAGGTCCTGCTCGTGGTCAGGGAGGGCGACCAGCTGGTCATCACCAAGCTGGACCGGCTCGGGCGCTCGCTTGAGCACCTGATCGCTCTTTCCAACGAGCTCCAGGCCAGGGGCGTCGACCTGGTCGTGCTCAACCAGGGCATCGACACCTCCACGGCCCTTGGGCGGATGTTCTTCCAGATCCTCGGGGCCATTGCCGAGTTCGAGCACGCCCTCATGTCGGAGCGCACCCGTGACGGCCTGGCCGCGGCCCGGGCACGCGGCCGCACCGGCGGGCAGAAGGCCAAGCTCACCCCCCGCCAGGCCAAGATCGCCCAGGACATGTACGAGGAACTGGGCCCCGACGGGCGCCGGGCCCACACCGTGGCCGAGATCGGCGCAGAGTTCGGGGTCTCCCGCCCCACCATTTACCGCCACCTCCAGCCGAAGGCGGGATGAAGAAGGCCGACCCGCCCTTAGCCATCGTTCTTTTCGTCGCACATCCTCCGGGGCCTTACTGACAACTTCGTGAGCGATCCGCACTGACAACTTCGTGCGGGGACACACGCCCCAGACCTGCGCTAACGACCTCTTCTTGCGCCGCTACTCAGGTAACCCGACCTCCGCAGCTCAGAGGCACTGTAAGCCGTACGGTGGCGATGCCCTCGATGCGCGTGGGCTTGCGCAAGCCAGCGGACCGCAACCGCGGCGGTTTCCGAGATTTGGTCGGAAGCGAATGCCCTGGTCAGACGCATCGTCTCTTTGGTCGCGCTAGTCTCCGGGGCAGTTCCTCCTCAACCCCCGACAAGGAGTCGGCCGCCGAACGACTTCGTGCATTGCGGCGTCTGCGGCCGCTTCCACCAAGCTGATAGCCTGGTGGCGACGCTTGGCAACCCCTTTCGATCCTTGTGTCGCGGTACCCCAGTGGCGCGACACGGCGTCTCCGCCTATACTGGGTGGTGAACCGCGGGTCACCGGTGAGGTGGCTCCCGGAGGGTCTCCAGCTCGATCAGCTGAGACCAGACGAACGGAGGTACAACGACGACGACCAGGGTAGCGTGTTAAGTCGGGCTCCCAGAATGACATGGGTCATTGGTTAGCGATCTACTTACATCTCGTCAGATTGCCGTTCGGTATTTCGTAGCCCACATATAGATCTCACAAAATGCCCAACCTGCTTGATGCGGGTGGGCATTTTGGTTTAAGTGGCGCGCGAACGATCTTCCCATATGATCGGGACGTGGCCAGCTCGGCCCACGTTTACATAGCCGTTCGGGTAAACATTTATGTAGGCGTTCCCGCTAGGCAGGCTCCATACTCGATGCGGAGCAAAAAAACGAGTAGCGCCACCTCGCGTCGTCACGTGCCAGTGCATCCCACCTTGGAGGCGGTGCCCAGCTACTATTTGCACCGCTGAACCGTGATACTCACCCTTGTTTGGTCTGGTCCACAGGCGGCCCCCATCGTCAGTACGACGTGCAGCTGGACCATACTGCTCCTCAAACTTCCTGTTCACTGCACCGATGTCCAGGTACGGCCAATCTTGGGAGGTCTCGAAAGAGTGCAGCGGGAGTATACGAGGATCTTCTTCACCGGTGCAGTGTGTGGCTTGAGCCCACGTGGTGAACAGGCCCGGCTGCGCCAAGGGCTGGCAGGCCTGAGCGTCCTGTGGGTCGGCGTGCGTTGTGAGCCGGCCGTGGCGGCTTCTCGGGAGGCTCTCCGCCCCGACCGGGTGCCGGGGATGGCCCTGTCGCAAGCCGAGCCCGTCCACGATGGCGTCGCCTACGACTTGGAGGTGGACACGACGGCCGCTTCCGCCTCTGCGTGCGCACAGGTCATCCGCTCCCACGTCGTCATCTCCGGTCCCCAGAGCTCTAGGCAGTCTCCGGTCGTCGCTACGTACGACCCGGAGTGGCCGGTCAGGGCCGCGACGCTCATTGCCGAGCTCGAAGAGGTCCTCTCACCGCTCGCCCAACGCGTCGAGCACATCGGCAGCACGGCCGTTCCGGGTATGGCAGCAAAAGAGGTGATCGACGTTCAGGTCAGCGTCGACGACCTGGTCGCGGCGGCGGCCTTTTTCGACGCGCCATTGCGAGGGCTCGGGTTCACACGGTCGCCCTACGAGCAGGACCATGTGCCGGCCGGGCGCGTCGAGGACCCCGAGTTGTGGGCGAAGCGGTTTTGGAGCCGTCGTGGGCACCCAGGTGGAGACGTGAACCTTCATGTTCGCCGCGTCGGCTCTGCCAACGAACGACTGGCTCTTCTTTTCCGAGACTGGTTCCGCGTTCACCCCGATGCAGTGCCTGCGTACGCGGCCTTCAAGCGCTCCCTCGCTGAGGTCACTCTTGATATCGGCCCGTACACGGAGGTGAAGGACCCCGTCGTGGACCTCGTGAGCTCTGTCGCAGAACCATGGGCGGCGTCAGTGGGCTGGCGCCCATAGTCAAACAGAACGGTGTTGCACATAGCGCCGAACGTCTTTTATGCGCTGCCCGGAAACCCTTGTTGTTCAAGGGGAATCCGAGCATAACGAGACCGGTCGGCGCCCCCTTACACCCTGTGTGGCTACTACAGAATGCCATTTCGAACCGCCGCGCTAAATTGGTACTACCGTCACGCCAGGCATGTCAGCGGTCAAGGCGCGCAGATCCGCCGGGTCACCTGTCAGCAGGCGGACTAGGCGGCCCACGCTTTGCGCCGTGACGGCAACGACTGCGTCGACTGTGTCGTCCCTGCCGGTACGTCCTAACAACTCTCCGGCAGTGCGGCCGAGTTCAGGGGTGACCGGGACCTTCTCGACTGCCGATAGCAACGAATGCACGCGAGCGTCTCGTCGCTGGCCGCGAATGACCTCGGCCAGCGTGACGCTACTGACGTGCACCCGCGCACCCAGCTGCTCGGCCACAGTGAGCTCGGCCCGAACCCGGGCGTCGCCTTGCGCGCCAGCGCTCAGACCCTCGGAGTCGAGCAGCACCGCGTCGGGGACCTCGCCAGCTAGCTGGCGGCGCTGGCGGCGTCGAGCCACTGTCTCCGCACCTCTTCTATGGTCTCGGCGGGGACAGGCCCGTGCTCGGCATCTTGGTCCGCTAGCCAAGCTCGCAACGCCTCCCGGCGCTCCTCTGCCTCAAGGGCTTGGGCCACGTAGCGGGACACCCCTCTCGTGCCCACCCTCCCCCTGATCCGTTCGAGGAGGGGTGACGGCAGGGTCAAGGACACCTTGGCGTACTGGCTGCTCATAAGTCAATCCTACTACAAGTACGATTGATCCTGGACCTTCCCCACCAGGTACCAGCGAGGACCCGTCCCCTCCATAATGTTCCCATATGGCGCCGACTTGGGGGTCTGCCAACCAGCGGCCCCGCGCGCCAGTACGACGGTGTTGCGCTCGCCGACCTGGGCCGAAACCCGCGACAGAACTCCGATCGTCGCCGGGACCGGACCTGTGCCGCCGGTGCCCGAGACAGGAACATTACGACACCCAAAGGGGAGGATTGGGATCCGGCCGCGAGGGGGTGCGCAGAGCGGGCCGAAGACCACACGCGCCGCCGCTCGGCCCCTTGTTGTTGGGGCCGCTCCGGAACCTGACGGGACGCGGGCGGTGTTGTACGGGTGTGGGACAACGACCGGCGACAGGACAGACCTCGGGCCTTCTCGGGACCGCCGCGCGGGACGCCTGGCTGGCGCGCCGTAGTGGTCGTCAAAGATGGGCGCGGCCACTAGCGGCGCTGACAGGTGCAGGCCTGGTCACCTTGAGCATCCTGGCGAGCGGAGGCTCCAGCGCGCTTGGGGCTGTCGTCGCGGCTTCTTCAGGAAGCGACTTCAACCCGGTATCGGTCACGTTCGTTTCGCTGAGGGCCGGCTGGGCACTGGGGAGCGCTCCCTGCGGCCGCTCAAGCGAATGCCTCTCCTTGCGTGAGACCCTGGACGGAGGGCGCACGTGGGCGGCGCGCCCGTTGCCGGCGGCCCTGGAGGACGCGGCGGACCGCCAGCCGGGCGGCGGGCTTGCCTTGAATGTGAGCGGGTGCTGTGGCCAAGAACTGAACGTGCGCTTCGCCGACCGGCGTGATGGCTGGATTTACGGGGGCCTGTTCGTCCCCGGCCAGTTCCCGAGCACCGTGTCCATCGAGCCGGTCCTTTGGTCCACCCACAACGGAGGGCTGAGCTGGCGACCTGTTCGCTCCTTCCCTGCCCTGGTCCCCGAGAGCCCCATATTCGACCTGGAGGCAGCCGCTGGCCGCGCCTACGCAATGGTCGACGCCACGGCCGTGAGCGGCAGCTACGGTGCCATGATCGAAAGCTCCCCTGTGGCCACTGACAGTTGGCGGGCGGCCAGCTCGCTGACGTTGAGCGGGCCCGGCGGTGGCTCCCAACCGTTCGGCGCCATCGTGCTCCAGGGGAACAGTGGTTGGGCGGTCTACGGCAACGACCGCGGCACCTCCGGCAGCGCCCAGCTCGACGGCCAAGGGCCGTGGGTGGCCTGGTCCCCTCCGTGTGCCTCGGTCGGGGACAGCTACGCCGTGCCGGCTGCCTCGACGGCGGCCAACCTGGTTGCGATATGCGTCATGGGCGGTTTCGGGGGTTATGTGGCGACCGGGAGCGCGCCGAGGGGGGCGACCTCCGGGTCGACGTGGCTTTACTTCTCTGACAACGGCGGGAGGACCTTCCAGGCCGGTCCCGAGCTCGGGCGCTTCGACAACTACTCCGGCCAGGTGGCCTCCCCCGCCCCCGGCGTGGTGCTGGCCAGTGGCTACGGCACACCTGGGGACCTGGAGGCCAGCTTTGACGGTGGCCACCACTGGGCCGCGGTCTACCGAGGCGGTCCTTTCTACCTGGGTTTTACCAGTCCCGCACAGGGCGTCGGCCTCGTGCAGTCGTCCCGGACAACGACCACCATGATCATGACCTTCGACGGCGGCCACCACTGGGCGCCGGTCACCTTCTGAAGCCGGCAGGCTCGCCAGTGCCCAACCCGCTCCTCCGCCCACCGCGGCGAGCCGAACAGGCGACCGGAACGTGCTCGGGCGAGCACCGAAAATCCGTTATGGCGCCTGGTGTTCAGCCGTCTACCAGGGCGGTCGGCGCGCCATAGCGACGGCTCTGGCGTCGCTGACGCCGACTTGGCGACCCGCCCGAAGCCTCAGACGCCGTCACTCAGCGTGACTGAGTGGGGTCATCTCAAGCTATCGCGACGGGGCCAGCTCAAGCTGTCATTCCCAGCGCTCGGCCTTACGGTGGTAGCGGCTACATCATGCCCAGCCCACGGCGTCGCCACGACCATGTTCACAAAGGCTCACGCCACTCGGTTGGCCGATGATCGACGGGCGACCCGAAGTTCATAGGCGCCTGCGAGGTCTTGACGGAGCCAACTGTCATTGTCGCCACGGCTAGGGGATGCCCGGTTCGTCTCGACGTGGCAGTTACCGTCTATGACATGCGGGTGGCGGTCACCGACTACTTCAGCGCGCAGTCGGCGGAGCGGTTGGTCCCCGGCCTGGACGCTGCGGGGACGCTGAAGAGCGCTGGCATCCCCGACGGGTACCCGTTCATTGTGGGCGGACAACGGCACTTACGAGGCCGACCTGAACCGGGCGCTGCGGCTGATGCCCTCCTACGGGGTGCGGTCGTTACGTTCGGTGCGAGCCTATGCCGACGTCTACGTCGCCGCCGGCCGTTTCCTGCAGGGACAACCCGAGCCCAAGACCTTGTGGGAGGCGACGAGGAACGACTTCAACGTCCTTTTCACCGTTCGCCGAGTAGACCTCGCCACCCGGCAGAGCAAAGCCACCTGGAACCTGTGGGTGGCTGCCCTCGACAAGCTCTACCAGATCGGCGTGGATGAGGGCTTGGTGGCGGCGAACCCGTTCCCACGAGGGCTCCGCTCCGTCCGAGGGCGCTACGGCCGGGCGGTGGAGCGTAACCTGGCCTACGAGCCTGACGGGGGCCAGCGGCCGGTCAAGTACCTCAGCTTGGACCAGTACCGGCGCTGGCGGAACGTCGGGCTGCTTGGGACCTCGGCGCCGCTGCCTCGGCTCCGTGAGCGCAATGCCGCTTTCGCGGACCTGCTGCTTGCTACCGGGCTCCGGCTCCAGGAGGCGGCCTGCCTCCTGGCCGTGGAGGTTGCCGACGAGGCCATAGGGACGCACCGCTTCGACCTGGGGGCGACCACTGCCAAAGGCTCCAAGACCCGCCGGGTCAGCGTCCCGGCCCGAGTGCAGGGCGAGCTGCGTTCCTACATGAAAGTAGAACGCGCCGGCGCTGTGGCTGTCGGCCAGCGCATGGGCACCTACGCCGGGACGGGTTGGCAGAAGGTGGTGGCAGCGGGGCCTGGAGGCGTGCGCCTGCACACGGGGCGGGACGGCCGGTTGTCCTTGCACGAGCTGGCACCTCGCGAGCGCGCCCGCCTGCTCCTGGTCGACGAAGATGGCCGGCCGGTGGAGCCCCTGGCCCTGTGGCTGGACGAGCGTGGGCGCCCAGTCTCGCTCGACGCCTGGCAGCGGGTCTTCGACCGGGCCAGCCAAGACCTTGGACAAAGGCTTCTCCTCCTACGAGTAGGTAGTCGCCAGCTTCTACGCCAGGCCGGCAGGCCGTCTCGGTGTTGTTGCCGAGCTTGAGCAGCCATGCACCGGGCCACCCACCGCTGTCGCAATTCGGGACCGCGGGGAAGTCATTGGCATGCTCCCCGATGGCGCGCCCGACCAGTCCTTCGGCACGGACGGATACACGCAAGCCCCGTACGTCCCCGCCGGGCAGGTGTGGGCTCTGCCCGTCGTCGATGGAGGAGTTGTCGCTGCAGTCGAACGGTACCCGTTGAAAGCGCCCTACGTCCCTAAGGCCATCGTGTTCCGCCGCTATAGCGCGGCAGGCTTACCCGTCAACGGGCCCGCCGGGCCGGAGGCTGTCCGCTTCAACTTGGCCGCAGCCTCTGGAAGTGCACAGTTCCCCGCAGAAGGCGTTGTCGCGGGTCCTGGCGACACCGTTCAGATAATCGTGGCAGGCAACCACGGCCTCGTCCTCTACCGGCTCCGTGCGAGCTGACTTCGCTAGCTCAACGGATGGAAGCGAGAAGTCCAGTTCCGGCGCTGAACAATCATTATGGCTACGCTGAAAACCTCAGTTCCCGAAACGAAAAGCGACCCATAGCGACGGTGTTGGGCGCTTGTCCCCCGGTACCAAGGCGCGCCATATCGGCGGTCGGGAGAGCTTGCGTGATGAGGCTCTTCCACCTGCTGGTCCCTGGGCACTCGCCGTGGCCTGGCTGTTGTCTATAGGCGTTAGACAGCGCTGTCTAGGCCTACTAGAATAAGCGCGGTGAAGCCTGTAGCCTATAGCGAGCTGGCAAGGCTGCTCAGAAGTCTCGGGGCAGAGAAGGTCCGCTCAGTTGGCTCGCATGAGGTTTGGAGGCTTGGTACGTGCCAAGCAGTCGTACCGCACCACCAGCTCGTCGCGCCGGGGACGCTTCGGAAGATCCGGGACCAGCTGGCACCATGCGCCGGGAAGGACTGGTTGGGGCAGTGAGAGAAACGACGAACTACCAGGTAACGGTTGAAAGAGAACCAGGGTTCTGGATCGTCCGGGTACCGGAGGTCCCCGAGGTGGTGACCCAGGCGCGCCGTATGGCCGAGGTGAAGGAGAACGCCCGCCAGGCGATCGCCGTATGGACCGACAGGCCGATCGACGATATCGACGTCACAGTGACCGTGGTCGTGCCCACTGTTGTCCAGGCCGCGCTGGACGAAGCGCAACGGCTGCAAAGAGAGGCTGGCGAGCGCCTCGAGCGGGCAGGAACAGCCACCAGTGAGGCCGCACGGTGGCTTACCAAGGAGCTGGGCATGACCCTGCGGGAAGCGGCCGAGATCCTCGACGTGTCCTTCCAACGGGTGGCACAACTAGTAGAGCGGAGCGCGCACCACCAGGGGTCGTACCGCCGTTCACGACGAGGCCCGAAGATGGGCGCATAGGTACCTATCCCTCTTGGCACTACGCCCTTTCCAGAACACCCACCTCTGCGCTTGCCTGACGTGTTGTGTGTACGGGCGTAGAGCGTGCTAAACGACGGCTATTGTCGCGCGAGTTCGAGCCGATCTCCTTGTTGGCCAGGTACAGAACNNCCCGTCCAGATCCGCGAGTGAATGCAACGACATTCTGCACTCGCGCCACGACGGTCGGCACAGTACCGGTACCAGCGGCATCCTGAGTGTTACGCGGCTTTCAGCTCCGCCTCGCGGAGCAGAACCTCGAGCCGGTCGGGTGCNNCAGGACGAGGTCGACCGCGCTGGCGAGGTCAGCGCGCAAGCGGCGGCGGGAGATCCCTCGGCGGCTGGCGAGGTGGTCGAGGAGATCCGCTCGAACGGCCGCGAGCAGCAGGTGCGCAAGCAGTTCGTTGTCGCCGCCGCCCCCGGTGGCGCGCAGCAGGTCGCTCAACAACTGGTGCACCAATTTGTACTGCGGCTGCTCGTACAGGCTTGTGCCCCCGGAACGTTCCTCGACCGCCAGGGTCAGATGGCGGTTGTCGAGCTTGACAACCAAGATGGCGTCGAGGACGGCCGCGATGCGCCGGCGCGGGTCGGTCCCCGGGCCGAGCGGCGGCGGCCCGCCCTCGATCGCGTCACGGAGAGGCTCGTACCTACGCTGCCAAAGGGCCTGGACCAGCCCCGCCCGACTGCCGAAAGCGCGGAACAAGGTGCCCTTGCCCACGCCGGCGGCGCCGGCCACGTCGTCCATGGACAACCGTGCCGGCTCCGCCGCCGTCGTGAACAGCTCGTCGGCGGCGGCGAGCACGGCGGCGCGGTTGCGCGCCGCGTCCGACCGCTCGGCGCGCGTCACGTCGTGGGGCCTCCCTTTGTCAAACGGACTCGTAGTCCGTATAGTTGTCAGCCGGACCGTTGGTCCGGATAGGAGGAATACTATGTCGGAGACCGCAGACCTGTTCCGAGCGGGCTTGGAGCGTCTCGCCGGCGGCGACCTCGGCGGTTACCTCGACCTGTGCAGCGAGGACGTCGAGTTCGAGTTCCCCTTCGCCCCGCCCGGCCGGCCGCAGCGGGTGCGCGGACGCGAGGACCTTCGCCGCTACCTCGAGCCGCTGCTCGCACGCGCCGCCTACGACGAGGTCACCAACCTGGTCGTCTACGAGACCGACGTCGCCGGGACCATCGTGGCGGAGATGACCATCGCCGTTCGACTGCTTGACAGCGGTCGGGCCTACTCGAGGCGCTACGTTGCCGTCGTCTGTTCGGCCGGTGGGCGCGTCGTGTCGTACCGTGACTATTGGGCCCCGGGCGCGTCGAGCGGCCCGGCCGGCCCGAGAGAGGCGTCATGAGCGGCGTCCGAGTGCTCGTCACAGGTGCGACCGGGACGACTGGGTCGCACGTCGCCGCGGGGGCGCGCTCGGCCGGGGCCGAGGTGCGCACCGCCAGCCGGCACGGCAGCGACGTCGCCTTTGATTGGCACGATGGCGGCACCTGGCCGGCGGCGCTGGACGGCTGCGACCGTGCCTACCTCGTCCCGCCGGCTGGCCTCGACGTCGCGCCTTCGATGGTGCCGTTCATCGAACTGGCCCGCCGCAACGGGTTCGAGCGGCTGGTGCTGCTCAGCAACTCGGTCTTCCCGATGGGCGGCCCGGGTGCCGGCGCCGTGCACCAAGCCCTCGCGGAGGGCGGGCCCGACGACTTCGTGGTGTTGCGGCCGTCATGGTTCATGCAGAACGTGACCGGTGAGCACCACCTGGCCCGGATGGTCCGCGACGAGGACCGCATCGTGACCGCGACCGGCGAGGGACG
>PMWT01000224.1 GCA_003166025.1 Acidimicrobiaceae bacterium
TGGTGGGGGCGGCCGTGGTGGGGGCGGCCGTGGTGGGGGCGACCGAGTGGTCCCGGGGCGGCCCGCCAGCGATTGAGGTGGTCGTCGTTACCACCAGGCCGCCCTGGGACAAGCTCCCGAGCGAGAGCTGCGCGGATTTCGTGTGGAACGTCAGGAGGCCAACAAGCCCCGCGGCAGTTCCGACCAGAACTATGGGTGAGCGTCTCACTCTAAATGTGGTGCTCAGTAATAGCCCTGCTCCCCAACGCGAGAACGCGGGTGGCCATTTACCGAAGTTTAGAGCGTGGACCTTACGGCTACATGAAGTGGAACCGCGACCCTGGAAGACGTAAAAACCCTGGTCAAAGCCAGTGGGCGAGGGGGGACTTNNCTTGCGGACACAGGAACCTGAATGGTGCCTGGGCCGTGATGGCCGCTGTCAGCCCGTGCCGGCAAATGCGCTGAACAGGGCTTTTAGAGGGGGCGAGTCTGGCCTGTCCGGCTGATGACGCCCTGTCCGGAACCGTGCGTTAGCAAATGGTTAGCAAATCGGAGCGCTCCGGGCGGCTGTCGGGAGGGCCACCGGAGCCGGTGAGACCCGTCGGAGGACCGGCGTCAACCCTCCGGCGGACGGACCGGGAGATCGCGGAGCCGGATATGGCTGGGCGTGACGACTACGACAGCGCCGGCCAACAGCGCCCCCTCTGTGTCCACAAGAGCGGTCAGGACAAGGTTGGCCTGTTGCTCCGCCGCGTGTGGGGCACGCCGGAGGAGGACCACGCTCGGGCCGAGGTGGGAACCAAGAGCGAGGAGCTCGCCGAAATCCGTGTCCGTGGAGACGACAACCCGGTCTTCAGCCATCGCAACTCGCATGACGTCTTCGTCCGGATGGCCGAGAAGCCCGCGGTCACCTACGTGCACGGCGTCATGGCCGGCTTCGCGCAGGAGGCTCGCCACCCGAGACGACAGGGCCTCGTCGACTAGGAACCTCACCCGGTCGGCCGCAGAGGGAGCTCCCGTTCGTCAACGGCCGCCGCCGCATAGCGGAGAGCCTCCGCTACGTCCTCGGGCACGAGCTGTGGGAACTCCCTCACCAGGTCCTCGGGTGTCATGCCCTCGGCCAAGGACGCCACGACCGTAGCCACTGGGATACGCGTCCCGCGGATACACGGGACTCCCCCCATGACCCGGTGATCAACGGAAATGCGCTCGAAGGCCACAACCGGATCCTAGGTGCTGACTGCAACCCAAGAACCCTGAACCGACGTCGGCGTCTACGGCGGTAGCCACCTCGTAAAGGGCCGCCGTGGCTTGTAGGGAGGACTCGAACTCACAGCGGGGCCGTGATGGCCCGTCCGCTCCGTAGTGCCGCATCCCGGCTGAGCAGGGCTTTCGCCCTCCTTGGTGGGGCCCACGTGGTGTCCCGTCCCGGCCAGTTATGGGGCGTTTGTGATCACGCTGTGATCAGCGAGCCCGGAGCGATCAAGGCTTGCCATAGTCGTAAGGTGACTACGAAACCGCCGCGTATCAGGCTGGTCGGTTGACGTCGGCTGACGCCGCACCGGCTACCCGTGCAGTTTGAAGGGTGCTGTGAGAGTTACAGGGAGCGCACCCGCTAAACGGTCCGCCTCTCAGCATGTGCTCCCGGACCTCGACCGTGACGCCGCTAGCAAGGTGGCGGTTTTCGTCTTCGACGAAGGCGCTGAGCCCCAAGCTGGCGAAGGCGGGGCGTGAAGGTCCGCGACGTGGTCCGCATCCTCGAGGAGGAGGGGTGGCAGATGGTGCTCCAACGCGGCTCTCACCGCCAGTTCCGTCACCCGCAGCGGCCCGGGACGGTCACGGTGCCCGGCAACCTGGGCGCCGAGTTGAAGCCCGATACGCTGGCATCAGTCTGGAAGCAAGCACGCACCCGGAGGCGCTGGTCATGAGCGAGTACCTCGTCGTTATCGAGGGCGAAGGCGACACCTGGTCCGCCTACGTGCCCGACCTACCTGGCTGCGTGTCCGCCGGTCCCAGCCGGGAAGAGGTGGAGCAGCTCATCCGGGAGGCCATACACCTTCACGTCGAGCTGATGCGCGAGTACGGCGACCCGGTCCCGCCGCCATCGGCGAGAGCGGCGATCGTCGTCGAAGTCGCCTGAGCCTCCACCGGCCCTCTGCTAACCAACGTGTTAGCGCGACCCTGGTCCGTTAGCAAATGGTTAGCAAGCGCCTCGGGCGTCCCGCCACCGGAGGCGTCTGTTGGAGGTAAAAACACTGGTCATAGCCAGTGGGCGAGGGGGGACTTGAACCCCCACGTCCTTGCGGACACAGGAACCTGAATCCTGCGCGTCTGCCAAATTCCGCCACTCGCCCGAGTGGTCACACAAGGCTACATGAACCGGGCCCTACCCAGTCCAGGTGAGCGGGTCGCAATGCTTCAGGCCGTCCAGGGCTCACCCCCGGCGAAGTCTGAGCGCACGGTGGCGGCCACGCTGTCCACTATGTTCGCCTGCGCCGGTCCCAGGTCGACGCCGAGCTCGCGGTTGTACTCGAGGCTGGCCCAGGAGAAGTTCTGTGACCCGATCTCCAGCTGCTCGTCGGGATAGCCGGGATCGACGTCGATGACCTTGGCGTGGATGTAGAGGTCGGCGTCCGGCGAAAAGGTACGGACATGTACACCCGCCTCGGCCAGCTTGTCGAAATCAGACCGCCAGGACGACTGGTAGGTCATCACGACCTCGACGTCCACCCCGCGCCGAGCGGCGGCGGCAAGCGCGTCGACGATGGTGTACTCGCTCATCTCCTCGTTTTCCACATACAGCGTGTGGCGGGCCGACCCGATGATGCCGACCAGGCGCTCGTCTGCGCCCGGGCTCCAGATGAGGTCTGACCCGGCGGGCTCCGGTGAGGACGGAGCACCTGCGAAGTCGTCGCCGAAGACGGCCCTTATCGCTCCCACGTCGGCGGCGTCCCTGTCGATCAAGGCGAAATCGCGGCTCGTCGCGTAGTACTCGCTCGTCAGGTTGAGCGTCATGACGGCCGAGACGTCCCCGTCCACGGTGACCGTCTTCTGGTGTGTCACGTCGTAGGAAGGCGGGGCCCAGTGCACGCTGACGCCGTGGGACCGGAGGTAGTCATAGGCGGGCGTGTTGAAGGACTTGGCCAGGTTCTGGTCGAGGACCACCTCCACCTTGACGCCCCGCTCGGCGTCACGGGCAAGATCTGTCTCGGCAGTGGCGTCGCGCAGCTCGTACATGGTCATTTCGAGCGTGTGCTTGGCCGATGTGATCAGGCCATAGATCGGTGAGAGGCCGTTAGCCGGTTCGGTGACCAAAACGAAGAGCGGCGCAGGCCGCTCATCACTGAGGCCAGCTCCGGCTGCGGGCCCGGCTGCGCCGACGACTGCCACCAGAGCGGCACAGACCGCCACTGCCGCGGCCACGGGGAACGCCCCTCGCTTCAAGGACAGCTGCATAGGCGGCCGAGCGTAATACCTCGTCGGCCACGGTCGGCCGTTTAGATTTGGCAAGGAAGACCAGTACAGGCACCCGCCCAGACCGGGTAGCTGCAGGCTGGGGCCCCGGTGAGGGTACTATGCGCGGACAATGGGCTTGCAAAGGTTCGAGAGACGCCTCGAACGCTTCGTAGAGGGAGCTTTTGCACGGGTGTTCCGCAGCGGGCTACAGCCTGTAGAGATCGGTAGGCGCCTGACGCGGGAAATGGACCTGCGCCGGGCGGTCGCGCCCAGAGGGGTCCTGGCCCCCAACGCCTTCAAGGTCGTGCTCTCCGGTGCTGACCGGGCGAAGTTCGAAGCCTTCGAAGAAGAGCTGGTCAAGGAACTGGTCGAGGTGGCCAAGGACCATGCCAAGCAGGAGGGTTACATCTTCCTGGGACCGGTCAGCGTCGCCATGGAGACCGATGCCGCCCTGCGCCCGGGCACGCTCCTGGTGGCCGGCGACGTTGCCCCGGGGCAAGGTACCGCGACCTTGACTTTGCCGGACGGTCGGCGGGTGGTGCTCGATCAGGACAAGGTGACGCTCGGCCGCCTGCCGGAGTGTGAGCTGGCTGTGGCCGACGCCGGCGTCAGCCGGCGCCATGCAGAGGTGCGGCGAGGCGCGGACAACACCTGGGTCGTCACCGATCTGGGCAGCACCAACGGCACCAAGGTGAACGGCCTGCGCATTAGCGATGCGCACCAGCTCGAAGACGGGGACGAGATCACAGTGGGCTCGACCAGCGTCCGCTTCGAGGCGGCCTCCGGCGCCGGGACCACCTAAGTGCCCAGCCCGGCTTATAGGTTCCTGGAGTACGTCTTCTTAGCGCTTCTGTACCTGTTCTTCCTCCGGGTGGTCCGTGCCGTGTGGGTGGAACTGCGCGAACCTCGCCTGGTGCCGATGACCCCGGCTCCGCTGACAGGCACAAGTCTTCCGGCGCCGGTGACCGCCACTCCCCCCACCAGGCGCGGACGCTCCAGCCCGAGGAGATTGGTCCTGGTGGAGCCCGATCAGGACCGGGGGGCTCTTTTTCCCCTGGACGCTGAGCTCACCATAGGCCGCGCCACGGGCTGTGCGGTAGCGCTGGCTACAGACACGTTCGTGTCCCAGGTACACGCCCGTGTGTTCCACCGGGGGGACGATTACTGGGTCGAGGACCTCGGTTCCACCAACGGCACCTTCGTCAACGGGCGCAAGATCGACGGCGCCGTCCCGGTGCGCCGAGGTGACCGCGTGCAAGTGGGCCGCAGCGTCCTGGAGCTGCAGAAGTGAGCAAGCTCCTCGTCGGCTCGGCGACCGACATAGGCCTTGTCCGCTCCAACAACCAGGACCAGTTCCTCGTTTCCCCAGGTCTCTACGCCGTGGCCGACGGCATGGGCGGCCACGCCGCCGGGGAGGTCGCCTCCTCGACAGCCATCAAGGCTCTTCAAGCGGCCTTCGCGGCCAGCGGCGAGCACTCAGCCGAAGCATTGGAGAGTGCGGCCAAGGCAGCCAACCGGGCCGTCTGGGAACAGGCCCGCACCAATCGCGGCATGCTCGGCATGGGCACCACACTGGTCGCGCTGGCTGTCGTCGAGCACGGCGACGGCACCAATGCCTTGGCGGTGGCCCATATCGGCGATTCCCGCCTCTACCTGCTGCGGGAAGGGGCCCTGCGACAGCTCACTGTCGATCACAGCCTGGTGCAGGAGCTCGTGGACGACGGCCAGATAAGCCCAGCGCAGGCGGCCGTACATCCCCAGCGCCATGTCCTTACTCGCGCCCTCGGCGTCGAGCCGACGGTCGAAGTGGACATCATCGACGTTACCCCTAGGCACGGGGACCGTTACCTCCTGTGCAGCGACGGGCTCCCCCGGGAGGCTTCGGACGAACAGATCGCCGCCGTGCTGGCCCGCTTTTCCGACCCCAGCGAAGCGGCTAAAGAACTGGTCACACTGGCCAACGAGCGGGGTGGCAGTGACAACATCACGGCCGTCGTGGTCGACGTGCTGGCCAACGAAGACAGTCCCGAGACTCTTATCGTGGTACCGGCACCGGCGACGTCCTTGAACGCACCAAGGCGACGCTTACCGACCGAGAGCGCCGGCCAGGACGGCAAGGGCTCCCCGCCACCCGCCCCCGAGCGCGCTGAGCCCCCCCTTGGCCAGACCAAGCCCATAGGAGCGGTGCCGCGGAGGGTGACGGGCCGCGTCATCGCCTTCGTTGTGGCCTTGTGCATAGTCATCGGCGGCGCGATCGCCAGCCTCGGTTGGTATGCCCGCTCCGCCTATTTCGTGACGATCTCGAAAGGGCGGATCACGATCCTCCAAGGGCGGCCGGGAGGGGTGCTGTGGTTCCAGCCGACTGTGGTCGAACGTACCGCCTACGGGCCCTCGTCCGTGCTCGCCTACAACCTCGAGCCGCTGGCGACGGGCGTGACCGAGCCGTCGCTGGCTGACGCCCGCTCCTACGTCTCCCAGAAGCTGGCCGAGAAGCGGGAGTCCGAGCCGGTCACCCCGCCCTCAGCACGGGGAGCGCCCCG
>PMWT01000233.1 GCA_003166025.1 Acidimicrobiaceae bacterium
TACGTGACCAAGCCGTTCGGGATGGCGGAGCTGGAAGCGAGGATCCGCACCGCCCTGCGCCATAGTGTCCAGGCGGTCGTCCCGGACGAGGGGAAGCTCACGGTGGGCCCGATCGGGCTCGACCTGGTCCACTACCAGGCCACGGTCGAGGGTGAGCCCGTCGAGCTGACGGCCAAGGAGTTCGAGTTGTTGGCGTTCCTCGCCCGCCACGCCGGCAAGACTTGCACCCACCAGATGGTGCTACGCCATGTTTGGGGCGACAGCTACGGCGACGAGGCCGATTACCTGCGTGTGTACGTCTACCGGCTGCGCAAGAAGTTGGGAGAAAAAGGCGGTCCCATGCTGCGCACCTCGCCCGGCATCGGTTATTGCCTCTCGGCCGGCTGAGAGGCCGCCGCACCCGGATCCACATTTTTTTCATACCGCCAGGCTGGAGGTTCACGTCCTGTTCGCGCCGACGGGCGCATCCTGAGCGCATGGCTGATTTTCTTTCGGTACTCGGCATCGTCGTTTTCGTGGTGCTGGCCCTGGCGTTGATCAAGGGCCTGGAGCACGTATGAGCGCCACCGACCTGATCCTCCTCATAATTTCGGTCCTGGTCTTCATCTACCTCGGCGTCGCCATGTTCAAGCCGGAATGGTTCTGATTTAGGTGGGCTATTTCTGGACCATCCTCACCCTCGTGGTGGCGCTGGGGATCACCTGGCGCTACCTTGGCTCCTACATGGCCGCCGTCTTTGGTGGCCGCGTGCATTTCCTCGGCTGGGCCGAGCGCCCCATCCACCGCGCCCTTGGCACGAGCCCCGATCAGGAACAGACCTGGCCGCGTTATGCCGCCTCCCTGGTCATCTTCTCGGGGGTCTCGCTCGGGCTCACGTACCTGATCCTGCGGTTCCAGGGGTCTTTACCTCTAAACCCGCAACACCTCGGAGCGGTCAAGCCGGCGCTCAGCTTCAACACCGCGGCGTCCTTCCTCACCAACACCAACTGGCAGAACTACGGCGGCGAAACGACCATGTCGTACTTCTCCCAGGTCGGGGCGCTCACCGTCCAGCAGTTTGTCTCGCCCGCCGTTGGCATTATTGCCGCCATCGCCCTTGTGCGAGGGTTTTCGCGGCGCAATTCCCCCACCATCGGTAACTTCTGGGTCGACCTGACCCGCTGCCTGTTTTACATCCTGCTCCCGATCGCTTTCGTCGCTGGGATCATCTTCGTGGGCCAGGGCGCGGTGCAAACGCTGGCGGGCACGGTCAGTGTCCACGACGCCATCAACGGGGTGACCCAGACGATCGCCCGGGGACCGATCGGTTTCATGGAGGCCATCAAGCAACTCGGTACCAATGGCGGTGGTTTCTTGGACCAGAACTCGGCCACCACCTTCGAGAACCCCACGGCTCTCACGAACTGGCTGTCCATCTACCTGTTGTTGTGCATCCCCTTCGCCCTCACCTACACCTTCGGGAAAATGGTCGGTAGCGTCCGGCACGGGGCGGCCTTGCTGATGGCCATGTTGCTGATCTTCGGCACGTGGGTGGGCTTCACCAGCTACGCCGAGCACACCAGCAACCCGGCCGTCGCCCAGGCCGGCCTCGTGAGCCAGCCCACGGGCAACATGGTGGGCAAGGAGGTCCGCTTCGGCGACACCAACACGGCCCTGTTCGGGGTGGCTTCGACACAGACCTCGACCGGTTCGGCCGACGGGTCCTACGACTCGTTTACCCCCATGGGTGGTTTCGGCCTTCTCACCGGGATGATGCTGGGCGAGGTCACCCCGGGCGGGACGGGTACCGGCCTGTACACGATCCTCATATACGCCATCGTGGCCGTCTTCATCGGGGGCCTCATGATCGGGCGAACACCGGAGTACCTGGGTAAGAAGATCCAGGCCACGGAGGTGAAGCTGGCCGGCCTGGGGTCGCTGGTCATGCCGCTGGTCGTGCTGATCCTGACGGGCATCGCCGTGTCGGTCCATGCCGGGCGGGCCGGCCCGCTCAATGGCGGCCCGCACGGGTTCACTGAGATCCTCTATGCCCTCACCTCGCAGGGCAACAACAACGGCTCGGCGTTCGCAGGTCTAACTGGCAACACGGCCTTTTACAACGTGGTCGGGGCCGTCGACATGCTGCTCGGCCGTTTCGGCATCATGATCCCCGCCCTGGCCCTGGGTGGCTCGCTGGCGGCCAAAAACGTCGTCCCCGCTTCGCTCGGCACGTTCCGCACCGACAATGCCATGTTTATCGGTCTGGTCGTTGGCGTGATCCTGATCATCGGCGGTTTGACGTTCTTCCCCGCCGTCTCTCTGGGCCCGATCGTCGAGCAACTGAGCCACGGAAAGTTCTGGTAAATGGAGACCAATAACATGAACCAACCGGGAGCGTCTGGCGGGAGCCCTTCCACGCCGTCGCCCACCTCGGGCGCGGCGCCCGCGACGGTGGCCCACGGAGTAGCACAGGCCCGCAGCCTGTTCGACAGAGAAATTCTCGTCGTGGCCCTGGGCGGGTCGTTCCGCAAGCTCGACCCGCGGGTGCAGCTCAAGAACCCGGTGATGTTCGTCGTCCTGATCGGGACGGTCATCACCTTTGTAGAAGCGATCGCCCACCCCAGCTTCTTCGCCTGGGCCATCACCTTCTGGCTTTTCCTAACCGTCATCTTCGCCAACTTTGCCGAGGCTATGGCCGAAGGCCGGGGAAAGGCCCAGGCGGACACGCTGCGGCGGATGCGCTCGGAGACCGAGGCCCGCCGCCTGAACGCGGACGGCACGGAGAGCCGGGTGGCAGCCGTGGAGCTCTTGAAGGGTGACCGCGTCGTGTGCGAGGCGGGTGACCTCATCCCTTCTGACGGGGAGATCGTCGAGGGGATCGCCTCGGTCGACGAGTCCGCCATCACGGGAGAGTCGGCGCCGGTGATCCGCGAGTCCGGGGGCGACCGTTCCGCCGTCACCGGTGGCACGAAAGTACTTTCCGACCGGATCGTGGTCCGCATCACGGCCGAGCGTGGGCACACCTTCCTCGACCGGATGATCGGCCTGGTAGAAGGGGCTAACCGCCAGAAGACCCCCAACGAGATCGCCCTGACGATCCTGCTGGCCGTCCTGACCATCGTCTTCCTGCCGGTGGTGGTGGTCCTGCAGCCCTTCGGGCACTACGCCGACATCGTCAGCGGGGGCCACGCCGTCGTCTCTGTGGTCATCCTGGTGGCCCTGCTCGTCTGCCTCATACCGACCACCATCGGCGCCCTGCTCTCGGCCATCGGGATCGCCGGCATGGACCGCCTCGTGCAGCGCAACGTGCTCGCCATGAGCGGTCGGGCGGTCGAAGCGGCGGGGGACGTCCAGACCCTGCTCCTCGACAAGACGGGCACTATCACCCTCGGCAACCGCATGGCCTCGCAGTTCATCCCGGCCTCCGGCCACACCGAGCAGGAGGTGGCCGAGGCGGCCCAACTCGCCTCCCTGGCCGACGAGACCCCCGAAGGCCGCTCGATAGTCGTGCTGGCCAAGGACCGTTTCGGCATCCGTGAGCGAGACCTGGGGGCGAGCCGCGAGTTCATCCCCTTCTCGGCCACCACGCGGATGTCCGGGGTCAACTTCGACGGCCGCCAGATCCGCAAGGGAGCGGCCGAGGCCGTACAGCGCTGGGCCACCCAAATGGGCGGTTCCACCCCGGCCGGGCTGGACCAGATCGTCGAACAGATCGCCCGGGCCGGCTCCACGCCCCTGGTTGTGGCCGATGGACCGGCGGTCCTCGGCGTCATCGAGTTGAAAGACGTCGTCAAGCAGGGCATCCGGGAGAAGTTCGACCAGATGCGCCAGATGGGGATCCGCACCGTCATGATCACGGGTGACAACCCTCTGACGGCGGCGGCCATCGCCCAGGAGGCGGGGGTGGACGACTACCTGGCCGAGGCGACGCCGGAAACCAAGATGGCGCTGATCAAGTCCGAGCAGGAGGGCGGCAAGCTCGTCGCCATGACCGGCGACGGCACCAACGANNGCCAACGACGTGGCCAAGTACTTTGCCATCATCCCGGCCCTGTTCGTGACGACCTACCCGGGCCTCAAGACCCTCAACATCATGAGGCTGCACAGCCCTACCAGCGCCGTGCTCTCGGCCGTCATCTTCAACGCCCTGGTGATCGTGGCCCTCATCCCGCTGGCGCTGCGGGGCGTCAAGTTCCGGGCCACAGGGTCGGCCGCCATCCTGCGCCGCAACGTCTTCATCTACGGCATCGGAGGGGTCATTGCGCCCTTCATCTTCATCAAGCTCATCGACCTGTTACTCACGGCGCTGCACGCCTACTGATGCCTGACGTCCCCACCTACAGACCTACCTACGGAGTTCGCTGATGCTCACCAACTTGCGCCGCTCGGTCGTGATGGCGGCCATATGCCTCGTGTTCTTCGGCTTCGTGTACGCCCTTGCCGGCACCGGGGTCGCCCAGGTCCTGTTCCCGCACCAGGCGGACGGGTCGGTCACTGCCAATGGGTCCACGCTCATCGGGCAGAACTGGGCTGCTGCCAAGTGCCCCGGGCACCCATTGGGCAGCTGCGTGTTCCATGGGCGACCGGACGACACCGGCCCCTACGCCGCCAACCCCAAAGAGGACGTATCGGGCGGCGACAACCCGCTGGTGGCCAACGGCGTGGACGGCGAGTCGGCCGCCACCAACCTGGGGCCTCGATCCAAGGTGCTCGTGGCCGACACCACGGCGCTCATCGCCTACTGGCACGAGCGGGGCGTGGACCCGACCATGGACCTGGTGACGACCTCCGGTAGCGGTTACGACCCCGACATCACGCCGGCCGACGCCCTGGTGCAGATCCCCATGGTTTCCAGGGCTACCGGGGTCTCGCCGGGGGCGTTGCGCCGGTTGATCGCCAGGGAGACCAACGGTGCGGAGCTAGGTTTTCTCGGGAGCAGTTACATCGACGTGCTGCAGCTGAACGAAGGGCTGGCTAACCTCGAACACCAGTGAGCACGGGGCGCGTAGACGAGGACACGGCCGAGGTCGTCGCGCCCGCGGGCCATTTCCGCATCTACCTGGGAGCCGTCGCCGGGGTAGGCAAGACCTACGACATGCTCAACGAAGGAAGGCGTCGGCGTGAGCGCGGCACGGACGTCGTCGTGGGCTTCGTCGAAAGCCATAAACGGCCTCTGACCGAGGCCCTCCTCGAAGGCCTCGAGATAGTTCCCCGAGTCTCGGTCGAATACCGGGGGGCCATGTTCGAGGAGATGGACCTCGACGCCGTGCTGGCCCGCCGGCCCAAGGTCGCCCTGGTCGACGAGCTGGCCCACACCAATGTCCCGGGTGCGGGGCGCCACGCCAAGCGTTGGGAGGACGTGCTCGAGCTTCTCGACGCCGGGATAGACGTCATCACCACGCTCAACATCCAGCACATCGAGAGCCTGGCCGACGCCGTCGAACAGATGACCGGGGCGAAGGTGCGCGAACGCGTGCCCGACTGGGTGGTGCGCAAGGCCAACCAGACCGAGCTGGTGGACTCGTCGCCCGAGCAGCTCCGCCGGCGGATGTTGCACGGCAACATCTACCCTTCCGACAAAGTCCCTTATGCCCTGGCGCACTTCTTCCAGACCGACAACCTGATAGCCCTGCGCGAGCTGGCGCTGCGTTACCTGGCCGACGAGACCGACGAGGAGCTTCTCGAGCACCTCCGCCAGCACAAAGAGAACCGGCTGTACGAGACGAGAGAGCGGATCCTGGTGGCGGTGACCGGTGCCCCGGGGACCGATGTGCTGCTCCGGCGCGCCGCCCGGATGGCATCTCGGGCCAAAGGCGAGCTCAACGTGCTCCACGTCAACTCGGCCGACGCCACGCCGATGAGGGACAAGGCCGGGTTCGAGTCGTTGAAGACCCTGGGCCACGACCTGGGAGCGCATTGGCACGAGGTCGTCCACCCCGATCCCGCCGAGGCGATCGCGGATTTCGCCAAGCAGCACCAGATAACCCAGATCGTCATCGGCTCCAGCCAGAAGAGCCGCTGGCAGGAAATGCGAGGCGGCGGACCTATCTCGCGCCACGTCATCCGCAAAGCCGGCGACCTCGGTATCGACGTCCACGTCATCGCCCGCCGGGAGCTGCCGGCAGGCTTTGACCAGAGCGCCGAACAGGTGGACCAGAGTTAGTTCTTTTCCGTGTTGCGCTGGGTCATCCCGACGACCAGCCGTGACGCCACGATGAAAACGAGCACGAGAACCACCAGGATGAGGGCGGCGTCGAAGGAAAGGTCCTGCTGGCCCTTGAAGGGCGAGTTGTAGAACGTCCACACCGCGTAGGTGAGGTACCCGACCGGTGCATGTGTGAGGTGCAGCGTCGGCAGGCTGTTGGTGAAGCCGGCCGTGTACAGCAAGGGTGCCGTCTCACCGACCGATATGGCCAGCGCCACCAGGAGGCCCGTGGTAATGCCCGGGAGGGCCGCTTTTATGGTTATCCGGCCCAGAGAGCGCATTGGGGACATGCCGAGGGCGTCGGCCCCTTCCCGATAAGGCGTAGGCACCTGGCGCAGAGCCGCTTCGGTGGCCTTGGCGATGTAAGGCACTGTCAACGCCGAAAGTACGATCAGGGCGGCGGCCAAGGAGTACTGCCAGTGCAGGGCGATGACGAGGGCTATATAGCCCACATAGCCGAGCACGATCGAGGGAATACCGGCCAGCACCTCGGAGGCGCTGCGCAGTAGGGTGCCGATGGCGCCCTTGGCGTACTCGGCCAGGTAAATCCCCGACAATATGCCTATAGTGCCGGCGAGAATGGCGACGCCGGCCACGATCAGCAGCGTCCCCACGATCTCGTTGGCCAGGCCACCGCCGGTGGCTGTCGTCGATTCGGTAAGGACGCTCCAGCGCCAGACGGGTACGGCCCGGGCGATAACCCCCCAGAGCAACCACACTATGGGGATGGCGATCATAGCGACGGCGACGAGGCAGGAGCCCCAGCCGGCGAAATAGGCGGCTCTACGGCGCCAATCGGGCCGGCCGTAGAGGTCCAGGGCAGGGCCGTCGGTGGCCGGGCCGAGGGGCGTTGTGGCAGCCATGTTCATACTCCCCTTCCTACTGGTAGGGCGGTGCCGGCCACCCGGCGTACCAGCAAGCGGGCCCCGACGTTGGCCACCAGGGTGATGACCGCCAGCACGAGCGCAAATTCGGCCAGCGTCCGCAGCTCGAAGCCGGTGCCGTCGCCCAGGGAGCCATCGAGTTGCTGGACAATGGTGGAAGCGATGGTGCCGAAAGTACCGAAAATGTTCACCGGCATCGTGGCCAGGGCCGAACCCGAGACCATCGCGACGGCGATGGTCTCGCCCAGCGCCCGGGCCAGCCCCAGGACCGACGCGCCGATTATCCCGGCCCGGATCCAGGGAAGGCTGACTTTCCGGGCCATTTCGAAGTCGTTCATCCCGAGCGCCAGCGCCCCCTCCTTGGGCAGGCGCGGCACTTGGCGCAACAGGTCACGGGTGGTGGCGGCCACGATTGGGATGATCATCACCCCCAGGACCAGCCCGGCCGACAGCAGGCCTTCGCCATCGGGCACGTAGCCGCGGAAAAAGCTGAGCACGGGGACGTCGGGAAAGTGCTTGGCGAATATCGGGTCGATGTCGCGGCTCAACCAGGGGCCAAAAGTCAGGATGCCCCAGAGGCCGAACACCACGCTGGGGATGCCGGCCAGCACCTCCATAAAAATCCCGACCCCGTTGGATATCCGCGGCGGGAGCTTTTCGACCACGGCCAGCGCCGCGCCTATAGAAACGGGCACGGCAAACAACACGGCGATGGCCGAACTGGCGAGGGTGCCGACGATCAGCGGGAGCGCGCCATAGAGGGCACCGACGGGGTGCAGCACCCCGCCGGTCTTCACCGCGTTGCCGTAGGTGCTCCCGGGCCGCCAGTCGGTACGGGTCAGGAAGCCGAACCCGTTGTACCGCAGTGCCGGTCCCGCCTTGGAGGCCAGGACGGCCAATATGGCGACGAGGGCGGCTAGAGGGACGATGGCGGCTACCGCAGTTATGCCGCGCAGGGCCGCGGTCTCCTGTGTGAACCATCTCCATACTCGTTGGAGAGAGTTCCGGGGCCGGCCGCCCATGGTGTCAACGGGCACCTGGTCGGGAGTGGTCAAAGTCATCGAACCTTGCTCTCGTATAGTTTTTTTGCTGTTTTTCAGCCAGCTGGTCTGATGGAGGGGTGCCCCCAGCCGGCCGTAGGGCCAGTCCGGGGGCACCCGAGCGCCTTAGCAATTGTTATGGCAGTGGCGTTGCACCCGTTCAGCCGGTGATCTTTGCGATCTGCTCCTGGGAAAGGGCCCTGACCGTGGGGGGCAGGGGCTGGAAATTGACCTGGTCCAAGAACGTGGCGCTGCTGCCCTTGTTGGGGTCGACGGCCCAGTACAGGAAGGCCTGTACCGCCTGGGCCACCTGGGTGCTGCTCTCCTTGGCCGGGATGATCCCGTACTCGTAGTTGACGATCGGGTAACCGTCAGGGGCCGAGTCGTCGATCATCGACAGAGTTTCACTGGGCGGCGTCTTGGCTGCCAGAGCCTGGGACTCGGCCAGGATGGTGGCCGGCGTCGGCAGCTCATAGTTGTTCGAGGCGTTCTCAAGCTCGGCCAGGCCCAGGCCGGCCGCCGCCACCTTGGACTCGTAGCTGATGCCTATATAGGCGATGCAGCCCGGTGTGGCCTGGCAGCCCGTCAGCATGCCGGCGTTGCCCGATTCTCCCAGGCTGTTGCTGATGGACGGGAAGCTGATGCTTGTCCCATAGCCGATGCTGGCCCCCCAGCCGCTCGGGTCGGCAGCGGAAAGGTATGAGCTGAAGATAAAGGTGTCGCCACTGCTGTCCGAGCGGTGCAGGGCCACGATCTTATCTGCCGGAATGGCCAGGCCCGGGTTGAGCGCCGTGATGGCAGGGTCGTTCCAGACCGTTATCTTGCCCTGGTAGATGGCGGAGATGACCTGGCCGCTCAGCTTGATATGGCCCCTGAAGAAGGGGATGTTGTAGTTGATCATCTGGGCCGAAATGGCCAAGGCGATGTTCTTCATCCCCGGGAACTCCGACAGCTGGGAGCTGGACAGGTAAGCGTCTGAAGCCCCTATGTCTACGACCCCGCTGGCGGCATCGGTGATGCCCTTGCCGGAGCCGCCACCGCCGGGGACCAGGCCGACGCTCGGGTGCTGCTGGTGGTAAGCGGTCGACCACAGCTCGAACAGCGGCAACAGGAGCGTACTGCCCTCTTCGCTGATCCCCACCGAGCCGCTGGGCGGGGTCTCGTTGGTGACCGGGACCGGGGTAGTCGTGGTCGTGGGCTTGGGCTTGGGTTTGGCCTTCTTCTTTTCGATCCTGGCGAGCGCGATCTCAGTGGTGCGCCCGGGGCTGGCCGACGCCCCCGCCGCCGTAACGGCCGCGGTGGTCCCCAGGGCCAGCATCCCGGTGGCGAGGGCGACGGCGCCGAGCATGGTGCGGCGTCGCCGTGTGGTGGACGGTCGTGCGGATAGGGACATTTTGGTCGTGGTCCTCCTAGGGGCGCGCCTGTACAAGGGGCGGGTTGTGGCAGGGATAGTGGGCGCGGCGCCGCCCACTCTGAGTTGCTGCCCGGCGCCGTTACCCGGGCAGTCCTTTAGCCCATGCGGCCGCTGACGTACCGGGCCGTCTCGGGCTGCTTAGGGTCATCGAAGAGCTCGGCTGTACCGGTGAACTCCACCAGTTTCCCCTGGTAGAAGAAAGCGGTCCGGTCCGAGAGCCGGCGCGCCTGGCCCAGGTTGTGGGTGACGATGATGATCGTCAGGGCCGGTACCAGGCTGCGGATCATGGCTTCGATGTTCTCGGTGGTGACCGGGTCGAGCGACGAAGTCGGCTCGTCCAACAATAGGACCTCTGGGCCGATGGCGAGGGCGCGGGCCAGGCACAGCAATTGCTGCTGGCCGCCTGAGAGGTTGAACGGGGACGCGCCCAGCCGGTTGGACACGGCGTCCCACAGCCCGACCTCTTTGAGCCTCGCCTCGACGATGTCGCGGTAATGCTGCTTGCTGGCGATCCGGTGGGCTTTGACGCCGGAGAGGATGTTGGCACCGATCGACATTGGGAAGGGGTTGGGCCGCTGGAAGACCATGCCCACGCGCCGGCGTAGGGCCATGAGCTGGACCCCGGGCGCGTAGATGCTCGAGCCCTCGAGCATGACTTCGCCCTTGTGCCAACTCTTGGCGACCCTGTCGTTCATCCGGTTCAGCGAGCGCAGGAAGGTCGTCTTGCCTGATCCGGTAGGGCCGATAAGGGCCGTGATTGCACCCCTCGGTACCCCCAGGTTGAGCCCTCCAAGGACGGTGGCCGAACCAAAGCCCAGGCTCAGGTCCCGGGCCTCCATGGCCGGCAGCCGTACATCGGCCTCGACGATCACGGGGTCGTCTGTAGTTGGCATGGTCGGCCTCAAGAAGGAGCTCATCGACCTTCGCGACCAAGTTGGCGCGGAAAAGCTCTCACAGCTGGGCAACGATAGGGCGCGGAATTGAACACTGAGTTAACAAAAAGCGACAAGAGGGCCATGGCCCGATGAACTCTGCCGGGCTTCAACGGTCGGCCTGGTAGCGGTAACCGACACCCCGGACGGTGACGATGCGCTTGGGGTCGGCGGCGTCGTCTTCGAGCTTCGAACGCAGGCGGCGCACATGCACCTCCAGGCTGGTGCTCTCCGTCGGCGCCCCCGGGCCCCACAGGCGGCTGACCAGGGTGGCACGGGGCAGGACGATGCCGGCGTTCTCCATCAGCAGTCTGAGCAGCTCAAACTCCCTGAGCGGTAGGTGCACCCGGGTGTTCCTCAGCGTTACCTCGTGGCTGTCGGGGTCCAGGCGCACCTCACCCACTTGGACCGCGCTCGGCTCCGTGCCGGTGTAGCCGCCCCAGCGGGGTGCCCGGCGCAGCACCGCCCGCACCCGGGCGACCAGCTCTGCCGGCCGCAACGGGAGGGCCAGGTAATCGTCTGCGCCCGACGCCAGGGCTCTCGTCACCAAGTTCTCGTCATTGGGCCCGATCAGCAGTACGGGGAAGCCCGGGTGCTCGCCCCACAGGCGCTCGCAGAAGGCGAGCCCGTTACCTTCGAACCGCCCGTCGACCAGGGCGATATCGGCCTGGCCGGCCCCGATGGCGCTCAGGGCTTGGTTGCTCTCGGTAGAGACGATCACCTCGAAACCGGAACCCTCCAGATCGGCCGGCACCGCGCCGGTACCCAGGGCGTGCACCACGATCACTCCGGTCCCCACCTTGGGCCGTAGCGCGCTCGGCGACGTGTCGTTCACCTCGGACGGCTCCGATCGGCGCGCCCGCGCCCGCTTCGTACAGTTGGTACTGCGACTATTTCCCCAGTGTCAACCGCCAAGATGACCGCTCCGCGACGTTTTGGTAAACGGCGGGTGGCCGCGGGGTGAAAGCCTGGACTAAGGGAGCCCTAATGACCCGCCTTGGTCATGGCCGGACCATGACGAAGAGCAAGGACGCGGTAGCGGCGAGCCTCCCCTCGACGCTGGCCGTGCCGTGGCCCTTGCCCGCCATGGCGCCGAGCTGGTCGAGCTCTACCGCGATTTCCAGGGTGTCGCCGGGCACGACCTGGCGGCGGAAGCGAGCCTTGTCGATGCCACCGAACAGGGGAAGGTACCCGGTGAAACGGGCGTCACTGAGCACGGCGATGCCACCCAGCTGGGCCATCGCCTCCACCATCAGCACTCCGGGGAGCGTGGGGCGGCCCGGAAAGTGGCCCTGGAAGAAGGCCTCTTCACCGGTGAGGCGCCAGACGCCGCGGGCCGAGCGGCCCGGCTCTAGCGCGGTCAACTCGTCCACGAAAAGGAACGGGGGCCGGTGGGGCAGCACGCTGGCGGGCTGGGGCAGCCCGGGGGCGTTGTCACCCGCGGCCGGCGTCAATGCCCCATCCCCAGCCCGCCGTCGACGGGCAGGACGGCGCCGGTGATGTAGCCGGCCTCGTCAGAGGCCAGCCAGCGCACGAGGGCGGCCACATCCTCGGGGTGGCCGAAACGCTTGAGCGGCACCTGGCCCAATACCTCGCCGCGCCTGGTCTCGGTCAGCCCCGCCGTCATGTCGGTCTCGATGAAGCCCGGCGCGACCACGTTGACGGTGATGTTGCGCCCGCCGATCTCCCTGGCCAGGCTGCGGCCGAAACCCACCAGCCCCGCTTTTGACGCGGCGTAGTTGACCTGTCCGGCGGCGCCCGAAAAGGCCACGACCGACGAGATCAGGATGACCCGGCCCTTCCGGGCCCGCAGCATCCGGGGCAGGGCGCGGCGCACCACGCGGAAGGTGCCCACGAGGTTGGTGTCGAGCACCTTCCCGAACGATGCTTCGTCCATCTGCAGCAACAGCTTGTCGTCGTTGACCCCGGCGTTGGCCACCAGGACTTCGATCGTGCCCAGGCCGGCTTCTACGGCCCCGACCGCACGGTCGACCGAGGCGGTGTCGGTCACGTCGCAGGCCACGGTGAAGAGGTCGTCGACCGGGCCGGAACGGGTCGTGACCGCCACCTTGTCGCCGGCGGCGGCGAAAGCTCCGGCGATAGCCCGACCGATGCCGCGATTGCCCCCCGTGACCAGGACGACCCGACCACCACACCCGGCCTCCGCCAGGCTCTCCGTGGCCGGCGCTCCTCCCACCTCGCCTGTCACCTAGATCCCCACGGCGTGGAACCCGCCGTCGACGTGCACGATCTCGCCGGTCGTCGCCGGGAACCAGTCGGAGAGAAGGGCTACGCAGGCCTTGGACACAGCGCTCGAGTCGTTGATGTCCCAGCCGAGCGGGGCGCGGTCGCCCCAGACGTCGTCCAATTGCGATATCCCGGGTATGGCCCGGGCGGCGACGGTGCGGATAGGGCCAGCGGCCACAAGGTTGACGCGGACCTGGTGCTGGCCGAGGTCCCGCGCCAGGTACCGGGCCGTGGACTCGAGAGCCGCCTTGGCTACGCCCATCCAGTCGTAGCCCGGCCAGGCCACGGCGGCATCGAAGTCGAGCGCCACGACCGAACCGCCGCCGGCCGCCTGCAGGAGAGGTAACAGCCCCACGGAAAGGGATTGGAGAGAGTACGCGGAGATTTCCAGGGCGACGCGGACGTCTTCCCAGGGAGCCGAGAGGAACCCGCCGCCCAGGCAGGACTGCGGGGCGAAGCCGATGGAGTGCAGCAAGCCGTCCAGTGCCCCCCAGCGCTGCTCCAGGTCGGCGACGACCGCGGTGATGTCGCCGGGGACGGTGACGTCCAGTTCGAGCACGTCAGGTGGTACTGGTAGGTGCTTGGCCACCCGTTTGGTGAGCGAAAGGCCACGGCCGAAGTTGGTGAGCACGATCTCGGCACCCTCGCGTTGCGCGAGGTCTGCCACTCCGTAGGCAATCGAGTCGTCGGTTAGGACACCTGTGACAAGGATCCGTTTGCCTTGTAGAAGTGACATGGAGGGAAACGTTACTGGCCGCCCCCAGATGGTGCCGTGTGCAGGCGCTGAGGGCGAAGATCCCCCGTCCGGGCGACCGCTCGGCTAGCCTCTGTCCCGATGGAAGGCAAAGACATGGGGCGTGACGACGCTTTCACCATCTTTCAGGGCTGCGTGGCCGAGGTCTTGGACATAGACCCGGCACAAGTGACGCCCGAGGCGCGCTGGGCTGAGGATCTGGACGCCGACAGCCTGGCGGTGGTGGAGATCACTCTGGCGCTCAACGATGCGTTCTCTATTCGCCTGCCGGACGTGGACCCCAGCAAGTTGAGCACGGTCGGCCAGGCGTTCGACATAGTTGCGGAGCTCGTCGGGATCTGACCCTTCGCAGGGCCCATCCGAGCGACGCCGCGCCCGGCCGCGCCGGCACTGGCGTCGCGTGTCAGTGGCGGCCGTCCCGGTAGCGGTCCTGGGCCTCCTCGATGGTCTTCTCCGCCACCTCCCGCGACCGCCAGCCTCCTGGCGTGGTGCCCTTCCCGGGTTCTATCGCCTTGTAGATGGCGAAGAAGTGAGCGATCTCATCTAGCTCGTGGGGCGGGAGGTCTTCGAGATCCTGGACGGCCGCCTGGCGGGGGTCGCTGGCCGTCACGCACAGTACCTTGGCGTCATCCCCGTTCTCGTCCCGCGTCAAGAACACCCCGATCGGCCGGGCACGGACGTGGCAACCCGGGAACGTCGGCTCCTCCAGGAGCACCATGGCGTCCAGGGGGTCGCCGTCCCCGCCCAGCGTGCCCGTGATGTAGCCGTAGTCTTCGGGGTAGCGGGTGGCCGTGAACAACATCCGGTCCAGCCAAATGTGGCCGGTCTCGTGGTCCGCCTCGTACTTGTTGCGAGTGCCCTTGGGGATCTCGACGACCACCTCAATGTCCATCGCATCATGGTAGACCTGGTCGGGTGCCATTCAGACCAGGCTCGGGGGACCATGGGGCGGCTGTAATAGTGGTGGGGAGCCTCAACTACGACCACGTCGTAACGGTTGACCAACTTCCCGGACGGGGCCAGACCGTCAGCGGTCACGGTTACATTTCGGTGCCGGGGGGCAAGGGCCTGAACCAGGCCGTCACCGCCTCACGCTTGGGCGCCCGGGTGTCGATGATCGGCTGCCTCGGCGACGACACCGCCGGCTCGTCGCTGCGCGACGTGCTTACCAGGGAGGGGGTCGGAGCCCGCACCGTCCGCACGGTCGCCGGCCTACCTAGCGGCACCGCGCTGATAACGGTCGAGAAAGGTGGCGGTAACACGATCGTGGTGGCGGCCGGGGCAAACGGGGACCTCGGGCCCCAGGACGTCGAAGCCGCCCGGGGCCTTATCGGTCCTTCTTCGGTGGTGCTGGCTCAACTGGAGGTGCCGTTGACGGCCGTGGAGGCGGTGTTGCGCCTAGCCCGCGCCCTCGGCGCCGTTACCGTCCTCAACCCCTCGCCCGTGACTGGGCCGCTCCCCAGGCCCCTTGTCGCACTGGTCGACGTGCTGGTGCCCAACGAAACCGAAGCTCTGGCCATGACCGGCTGTCCGAGCCCGGCCGAGGCCGCGGAGCGCCTCCTGGCCGAGGGCTGTGCCGCCGTCGTGGTCACCCTCGGCGAGAACGGCGCCCTCGTGGCCGAGCCGGGGCGGGCCCAGGAGAGAGTACCCACGTACCCGGTGGACGTGGTGGACACGACGGCTGCGGGCGATGCCTTCTGCGGGGCGCTCGCCGCCTCCCTGGCCGCGGGTGGCGGTTTGATCGAGGCGGCCCGACGAGGGTGTGTGGCCGGTGCCGTGGCCACCACGGTGATGGGGGCCGTGCCGAGCCTGCCGACATCCGCACAGGTCGACCGGCTGCAGTTCCCGGGTTCCCGTCCCCCCCTGGTGGAAAAGTGAAAGCAACATGCCAGCACTCGAAGGGCCGGGCCCGGCCCCCACGCACCAGCGGTTATGTACGTCATGTGGCCAGTCCCTCTGCCGTAATTCCCTCGGCCGTAATTCCCTTTGCCGTAATTCGTGGTGCGGTCGGCCTGGTCGCCCGGTCGAGGCTGTCTACGCCGTGGGTAGCTATGAGGGGGCCCTGAGGAAGGCCATCGTCTCCTACAAGTACGGTGGGGACCGGCGGTGGGCCAAGACCTTCGGGAGGCTCCTGCACGGCTTTCTGTGCCGTCACGCCACGTGGTTCGAGGAGTTCGCAGTGGTCTGCCCCGTCCCCGCCTTCCTCGGCCCGGGCGCCCACCGGTCCTGGGGCCATGTGGAGCTGATGTGCGCCGAGCTCGCCCGGTCGGCGGCGGGCGAATGGCCGGTCCAGAGCCTCGTCGCCAAGGTCTGCGAGACCGAACCGATGAGCGCCAAGGGGCGGCCGCAGCGTCGCCAGATCGCCCGGCAACTGGCCACCGCGGCATTCGTGGTCCCTGACCCTCCCGACGTGGACGGGCGGCGGGTCCTGGTGGTCGACGACGTCTGCGCCTCGGGCGAGACCTTGCTCTCGACCGGCGAGGCGTTGAGGCGGGCCGGGGCGGCCGAGGTCAGCGCGCTCGTCCTGGCCCAGGCGCGCTGGCGTCCCGGTCTGCTCCGTCCGTGGTAAGCAGCGCCTTTACCGGCGCGTACCTGACAACCGGCCAGATGGCCGTTGCGCACGCCCTAGTCTCAGAGCGTGCCCGAAGACGCCGTCCAGCTGCCAGAAAATCTCATCGAACTGGTGGTGTCCGAAGTACGGGCGGCGGTCCCCATGAGCCCGGGGCAGGAAGCGGGCCTGGCTGTCCTGGCTGAGCCGGACGAGCCCTTCCGGTGCCTCTACATCTACATCGGCCAAGCGGAGGCTCGCGCCATCCAGGCTGGCCAGCGCGGGTTGCAGCCGCCCCGCCCTTCCACGTGGGACCTGTTCCTCTCGGCAGTGGCGCGCCTGGACGGGAAGCTGGGCAAGGCGGTCATCAACGCTGTCGAGGAGTCGAGGCACTTCTACGCCTGCATCGAACTGGTGAAGCAGGACCATGTCGACCTCCTTTCCTGCCGGCCGTCCGACGCCATCGCTCTGGCTGTCCGCTCCCCGGGGTCCTCCATATATGCAACCGAGGAAGTGATGGCGACGGCGGGGCGCCTCCCTGACCTGCCAGCGCTTCCCTGACCTGCCAGCGCTTTCCTGACCTGCTCGTCGCCTTCCGGTCTTTCCGCGGGTGGCGCGAGCCTGTCGTTCACCGGTTCGCAGGCATTCCGCTGACGCGGTAATAGTTGTGGAAATGGCCGATCCTGACGCGAGCGGATCTCTGCCGCCGGTGTGGCCAAGCGCTCCACCCCCCGGTTGGCCGGCGCCCCAGGGCTGGTCTCCGCCTGCGGGCCCGCCGTCGGCCCCGCCTGGTTGGCCGCAGCCCTCGACCGGTGGTTGGTCCAACTCGCCCCCCCGGTCGCAGCCCGTGCCCGGGGCGCCGTCAGCTTCCCCACCACCCTGGGCCGGTCCCGAGGACGGCCTTCCGAGGGCGCCGGGGCTAAAGGGGGGCAACGCCCGCACCGGTCCGTTGCCCCTCCACCCCATGAGCTTCGGGGATCTCATCGACGGAGTTTTCAGGCTCTTGCGAGCGAACGCCCGAGCCCTGGCCCCGCTGCTGCTGGTCCTAGCCGTTCCTTTCGAGGCGCTGAGCGCCTACGCCACCCGCAACTCCGCCGGGCTGAGCCAGGTGCTGTCCAACTTGGCCGACCTACAAAACCGACAATTTTCGCTGTCGACGACCGACCTCGTGCTATCTGTGGTCGCCGAGCTCGGGATCTTCCTCATGACCCCGGTTGTGGCCGGCGTCGTCTGCCGTACTGTGGCGATCTCCTACATCGGTGAACAGCCCGGCTCTCGGCAGGTGTCCAGGTTGGGGGCGCGGTTACTGCTGGCTCTGGTCGTGGCCAGCGTGATGGTCCACGCCCTCGAGTTGGTGGCGTCGGTGCTGTGCCTACTACCCGGCCTGGTCGTGATGGCGCTGTTCGTCCTGACCGCTCCAGCCATCGTCCTCGAAGGCCTCGGGCCGGTGGCCGGGATGCGCCGGAGCTGGAGGCTCGTGAAGAGGCGTTTCTGGCCGGTCCTGGGCACCGCCCTGCTCGGGGGCCTGATGGCGAGCCTGGCGGTCAGCCTCGTGGGTTTGCTACCTGACTCCCTGGCCGCCCTGGCCTCCCCCCATGTGCGTGCGGTCTTGGACGCTGTGGTGGGGACTTTCACCGAGGCCTTCGAGTGGGCCCTTGTCACCATGCTGGCGACGCTTTTGTACTTCGACCAACGCATCCGCCAAGAGGGTCTCGACTTGGAGGTCATGGCTGCGCGCGCCCGTTGACCGGGCTGTGCTGGCGGGAGCGGTGGCCCGATGGCCGTTCCCCGTCCCTGTCCGCCGCTCGGCGTCCCTGCGGGCAACGGTCTCGTCCATCCTGGCCGAGCGCCAGTTCCATCCGGGCCCCGGCTTGTTGCAGAGACTTGTCAACTGGCTCCACGCCCATCTTCACCTTCCTTCAATCCAACTACCCGGCTTCTCCGTCGGCGCGTGGCAGAGCTACGTGGTCTTGGTGGCGCTGTTGGCAGGTGTCGTCACGGCGCTCGTGCTCGCTACCCGGCGTGGGCTTTTCCGGCGCTTGCAGCACCCGGTCGCCTCGGCCGGAGTGGTCATCACTGACGAGACCTCCGCTCTCAGCCCGGCAGCCTGGCGCCAGCGAGCGACGAGCCTGGCGGCTGAGGGCCGCTTCCAGGAGGCGCTTCGGTGCCGCTACTGCGCCCTGGTCGGCGAACTGGCCCAGAGGGGCCTTGTCGACGAGGTGCCCGGCCGGACGAGCGGGGAGTACGAGCGGCTGGTCGGGGCGGTTGTGCCTGGTGCAGCGCAACAGTTCGCCTGGGTGACAGCGCTCTTCGAGAGCTGCTGGTACGGCCAGGAACCGTCGGATGCCGACGAGCAGGTGCTCTTCGACGAGGCTGCTGCAGTGGTTCTGCGCGAGGTGGGCCCACCGTGAGCGCTCGGCGGGGCATTCGCGGCGCCGGGCTGGCGGCATTGGCGGCGGTCGTCGCCATTGGCCTGTTTTGGTTGCTGGCCAATCCGGCGGCGCCGGCGGGCCCGCCCTATTCACCGTCCTCGGTGGCTCCTGACGGGGGCAAGGCCCTGGCTCTGCTGCTCGCCCGTCTGGGTGCCCGGCTCGACACGTCAGGGGCGCTCCCGGCGCCGCACAGGGGCGTGGCCCTCGTCCTGGACGACGAGCTCGACGACGCGGCGCGAGCTCAGGTCACGGATTGGGCCCGGCGCGGTGGCGTGCTCGTCGTCGCCGACCCTTCCTCTCCTCTTGAGGGCGCGTCCCCGGCCCAGGGTTTGCCCGACCAGGCTCTTCCCGCCCCCGCGGTGATGGCGCCGGACTGCCGGGCGCCGTGGGCCGCCGGGGTGGGCCACGTCGCTACCGCGGGCGACGACCTGCTCGAGGTGCCCGTGGGGGCGCACGCGTGCTTTGCTGTGGGCCGGGACGCCTTTGCTGTCGCCCGCAACGAGGGTGCCGGCGTCGTCGTCGCCCTGGGGGGCGCCGACCTGTGGTCCAATGCTTATCTGGGCCAGGATGACAACGCTCTTTTGGCCGCTGACCTGCTGGTCCCGGGACGGGGATACACGGTGAGCTGGCTCTTGGCGCCGAGAGTGGGGGGAGGGACGGCCACGTTGTGGAGCTTGGTGCCGGCCCGCGTCAAAGCGTGCCTGGTCGGGCTCGCCGTCGCCCTCCTGGCGGCCTGCCTATGGGAGGCGAGGCGCTTAGGACGCCCCGTGCTCGAAGACCCACTGGTCCCGGTGCCGGGTTCGGAACTGGTCGTGGCCACGGGCCGGCTCCTGGCCCGCAACGGTCGTAGGCAGGAGACGGCATCGCTGCTGCGCGACGAGCTCTGCGGTCAACTTAGGGCGCGCTTCGGGCTGGCCCCCGGCACGGCGCCCGCTACGGTTGCCCAGGTGGCAGCTCCGCACGTCCACTTGCCCGCCCGAGAAGTGGTAGAGGCACTTTCGGGGCCGGCCCCCCTGGACGAAAGACAGCTGCTGGCATTGGTCCGGAAATTGCAGCAGGTACGAGAGGAGGTGCTTAGTGGAAGGACTAGGACAGGTTGACCCATGGCCGCCCGGCCCCCCCGTGGCCCAGCCGCCAGCGGGAGCGCCAGGCACCGGTCCCCTAGGCGCGCGCGAGGCCGTCATGGCCATTCGCGGCGAAATGGCCAAGGTCGTCGTGGGCCAGGACGCGGCCGTGAGTGGGCTCATAGCGGCCTTGCTGGTGCCGGGCCACGTGTTGGTCGAGGGCGTCCCGGGCGTGGCCAAGACCCTTCTGGCCCGGGCCCTGGCCGCTGCTCTCGACCTCCGGTTCACCCGGGTGCAGTTCACCCCGGACCTGATGCCGTCCGACATCACCGGTCAGAGCATCTACGAGCACGCCACGGCCGGGTTCCGGTTCCGAGAAGGACCTGTGTTCACCAACGTGCTCCTGGCCGACGAGGTCAACCGCACGCCTCCCAAGACTCAGGCCGCGTTGCTCGAAGCCATGGAGGAGCGCCAGGTCAGCGTGGACGGTAACGCTCGGCGGCTCCCTGACCCCTTCATCGTGCTGGCGACCCAGAACCCCGTCGAGTACGAGGGCACCTACCCCCTGCCCGAGGCCCAGCTCGACCGCTTCCTCTTCAAGCTCACCGTCCCCTATCCCTCTGAGGCGGCCGAGCGGGAGGTCCTGTCCAGGACAGACGCCGGGCTGGACCCTCATGACCTTCGTTCGTCGGGGCTGGCCGCGGTGGCCAACGCCGAAGTGCTCGGCTTGGCCCGACGAGAGGCGGCGGCCATCAGGGTCGACCCGGTTGTCCAGGCCTACATCGTGAGCCTGGTGCGCGCCACCCGCCAGGCTCCCTCGGTGTCGTTGGGCGTCTCCACCCGGGGGGCCACCATGTTGCTGAAGGCCGCTAAAGCCTGGGCGTGGCTCTCGGGGCGCAGTTTTGTCACTCCCGACGAAGTCCAGGCGGTGGCCCGCCCGACCCTAGGCCACCGGATCCGCATCCGGCCCGAAGCTGAGCTCGAGGGCGTGACCGCCGACGCCGTCATCGACGGTGTGCTGGCCGGCGTACCGGTCCCTCGCTGAGGCCGACATGGCCCTGACCGGTCGGGCCCCTCTGGTCGTGGTCGGTGCCGCCCTGTTGCTGCTGGCGTGGCCCTTCGGGACGGGGTTAGGAGCGGCCGTGCTGGCGGTCCTGGTCGTGGCTGTCCTGGTGGTCGACCTAGCCCTAGCCCCTCGTCCGGAGAGGGTCGGCGTCGCCCGCTCCCTACCGGCTGTGGTGGGCCTGGGCACGCCGGCCACCTTGAGCTGGACGGTGCACAACCCCTGTGACCGACCTCTGGTGGTGCGGATCGCCGACGAGCTGGCCCCGTCGCTGTGCGCCTCGGCCCGCAGGGCGCGGGTGCGGGTACCAGCGGGCCGCTCAGTCACCTTGAGGGTGGGTCTGGCTCCTACCCGTCGGGGCCGGTTCGTCCCGGGCGAGCTCGTCGTGAGGGTTGAAGGCCCCCTGGGGCTCATGGCCCGCCAGGCCCGGCGGCACCTGCCCGGCGAGCTCCGGGTCTATCCCAGTTTCGGCTCGCGCCGCCAGGCCGACCTGCGCATCGAACGGGCCAGGATCCTGGAGGTGGGCCTGCGCAGCGCCCGCGCCAAAGGGGGTGGCACGGAGTTCGACCAGCTACGCGAATACGGGGTCGACGACGACAGCCGGCGCATCGACTGGGCCGCGACGGCCCGGAGCGACCGCCCCATAGTTAGGACCTATCGCGCCGAGCGCAACCAAAGGGTCATCTGCCTTCTCGACAACGGGCGCACCATGGCCGGCCAGGTCGAAGGGGTAGCCCGGGTGGAGCATGCCATCGACGCCGTGATGATGCTCACATCGGTGGCGGAGCGTATGGGCGATATGCCCGGCCTGGTCGCTTTCGACCACGTCGTCCGGGCCGTGGTACCACCCCGGTCGGGGCACGCCCAGCTAGCGAGTGTGACCGAGGCCCTGTACGACCTGGTACCTCAACTCTCCCAGAGCGACTACCGGGGCGCGTTCACCGAGGTGCTCGCCCGTTTCCAACGTCGGGCCATGCTGTGCTTGCTGACGGAGCTGGACGAGGCCCTCGTCGACACGTTGCTCCCCTCGTTGCCCGTGATCGCCCGGACGCACCTCCTCGTGGTGGCGACCGTGCGCGACCCGGCGGTGGTGCGGTGGGCGAGCGAAGTGCCCGCGGACATCGAAGCCACTTACCGAGGGGCCGCCGCCGTCTCCGCCCTCGCCCGCCGCCGGGAGCTCGGGGCTCTGCTGCAAGCCCGTGGTGCCGTGGTCGTAGACGACGTGCCCGGTCGTATAGGCCCGGCGCTGACCGACGCCTATCTGAGCGTCAAGGCCGCAGGCCGGCTTTGAGAGCCAGGACTTCCGGTTAGAGCGGGGCTCTGATAGTTGGGATTTTGAGGGACCAGGGCCCTGGCGCGTACGGCGCGGCTACATAGGACGACCCAAGCGAGAAAGGCGAGCTCCACGGCGACGCCGATACCCACCCGGGCAGCTGTGGGCAATCTCGAACCCGTGACGAAGCCCTCTATGGCCCCCGAAACAGCCAGGGTGAACACTGTGCCCAGGACGAGCACGATGGCGCTGCGGGCCTCCTGCGTGAGCGCTCGCGAGCGAGGCCGGTCGCCCGGGCTTATCAGCGCCCAGCCTAGCCTCAGCCCTGCCCCTCCGGCCAGGACGACCGAGCTGAGCTCGAGCAGGCCGTGCGGCGTTATCAGGCCCCAGAACTCCCCGGGGTGGTGGGCGGCGTAGAACATGCCGGCGGCGGCGCCGAGATTTGCCCCGTTCACGAAAAGGGCGACGAGGGTGAGCAAACCGAAGGCGATGCCGCCGGCGAACGCCTCGAAGGACACGAGCACGTTGTTGGTGTAGACCTGGCTGGCAAAGTCCACCGAAGGTTCGGACGAGTAGTAACTGGCGAAGTCGTGGTTGACATAGGACTCCCGCACGGCGGCAGGGGCTAGGGCGTCAAGGGCCGCGTGCGAGTGGGCGACCCACGTCCCGAGCACGATGGCGGGCAGGAACAACGCCGTCGCACTGACCAACAGGAACCATCGGGTCTGCCATACCGTCGCCGGGAAGACCACTGAGAAGAACCGTCCTATCGTGCGCCATGTGGACCGCCGGGCCCCGTACAGGACGGCTCCGGAGGCAGCTATCCGGCTCGTGAGCGAGGCCTTTACGTCGGGGTCGGCAAAATGGGCTTGAGCGTAAGCGAGCTGACCTGCGGCCCGCTGGTGAAGGCGGCTCAGTTCGCGTACTTCGTCCGCCGAGAGCTTCGTCGGGCGGCTAGTCAGCTCGGCCAGGCGGTCCCAGGTGGCGCGGTTGTCGGCCAGGAAATGGTCGATGTCCACAGCTGCAACTGTACGGCGCGCCTTGGCCACCGGCGGCCACGGCGGTCAACGACGCTCGGCCGCGCAGATGGGCGGCGGTACCCTCGGAGATGTGTACGCCACGACCCACGGCCTGGTCACTCCCGAAGCCGTGGTCCTCGACCTGCCTACAGCGAGCCCAGGCACAAGAGTGCTGGCCCGCCTGCTGGACGTCCTGATCACCCTGGTCGTGTTCTACGCCCTCGTGGTCCTCGTCGGCACGACCGGCATCCTGGGCGGGACGGTTTCGTTCATCGTGGCGGCCTTCGGTCTCATCGCTGTCATCCTCGTTTACCCCGTGCTCATGGAGGGCCTGTGGGGGGGCAGGACGCTCGGGAAGGCGGCGCTGGGGCTGCGCGTGGTGCGGACCGATGGCGCTCCGATCGGCTTGGTCCAAGCCGCCCTGCGCGGAGCATTCGGCCTGGTAGAGGTTTGGGGCACCCTCGGCTCTTTGGGCTTCATCGTCATGCTGTTCTCCGGTCGTGACCAACGCGTGGGCGACATGGCCGCGGGGGCCCTGGTCCTGCGGGAGCGTCCAGGCCGGGCTTTGCGACCGGTCGAGCTACTAGTCCCGCCGGGGTGCGAGCAGCTGGTAATGACGCTGGACGTGGGGGCGATGAGCGCCGACGACTACGAGCTGGTGCGGTCGTTCCTCGTCCGGTGGCGAGATTTCGCCGGCCAGCAGCGCGTCGCCGTAGCGGCCACGGTGGCGGGCCCGCTGTGGCAGCGGTTCAGGCACCCCATCCCTGCGGGGCTTGGCCCCGACTACTACCTGGCCTGCCTGGGTGCCGCCTACCAGTACCGTCACCAGTCGGGCCAGGCTGCCCCGGCTCAGCCACAGTGGGGCAGCCCGTACGATGCCCCGCCCAGGGACTACGGCGAGCCGTCAGGCTGGCCCGCCCCTCGCTGAGGCCGTCAGGCCAGCTCAACTTCTATTGCCGTGGCGCTCGAGGGAGCGAGCACCAGCTCGGAAATGTTCTGGGCCGCCCGCAGATCGTCTTGGACCAGGGCCAGGGCGTCAATTGTCTCTACCGGCCCGTGGAAGCTGACCCGGGCCACCGGCGCCCGAGGGCTGACCTTTGCCTCGGACTTGGCCCGGCGGACCGCAGCCAGCAGCTCGACGGCGCTCGAGTAAACCGCGGGCCCAACTGAAGGGGCGGGCGCGGCCGGCTCAGGCCACGGCGCCCGGTGGATGGAGCCCTCCTGCCACCACGACCAGACCTCCTCGGTGACAAAAGGCGTGAACGGAGCGAACAACCGCAACATGACCGACAGGCTCGCCGCCAGGGTGGCCCGGGCCGAAGAAGCCCGCTCGAGCCCCATCTCCCCATAGGCGCGCGCTTTGACGAGCTCGAGGTAATTGTCGCAGAAGTCCCAAAACCACGCTTCGCTCCTTTCCAGGGCGCGGGCGTAGTCGTAATCCTCGAAAGCTCCGGTGGCCACCGAGACCAGTCCGGAGAGGCTTGTCAGCATGGCGTGGTCGACAGGGTCAGTCACCAGCGCTGGGCGGCCCGCGGCCTGGGCGGCCAGGCCGGCGGCGGCGGCGGCGCCGATCTCAGTGCTGTCGTCGCCGGCCCACAGCTTGGGGCTGAGGACGAACTTCGATGCGTTCATAATTTTCAGCGCCAGTTTCCGGCCCACTTCCATTTGGCCTTCGACAAACGCCGTGTCGGTGCCGGGCCGGCCCGAAGCGGCCCAATAGCGCACGGCGTCCGAGCCATGTTTTTCAAGCAGGTCTTGCGGCGTGATGACATTGCCTACGGATTTGGACATTTTCTTGCGGTCGGGGTCAAGTATCCAGCCCGAAATGGCGGCGTTCGCCCAGGGAAGGCACCCGTGCTCCAGATAGGAGCGCACGATCGTCGAGAACAGCCAGGTCCTGATGATGTCGTGGCCCTGCGGGCGCAGGTCCATGGGGAAGATCCTCTGCCACCGGTCACCGGCAGAGGCGTCTTCCCATCCGCCGGCGATCTGGGGCGTGAGAGAGGAGGTGGCCCAGGTGTCCATCACGTCCATTTCGGCCGTGAAACCGCCTGGAACGCCGCGCTGGCCCGACGAGTAGCCCGGCGGGACATCTGTGGTGGGGTCGACGGGGAGATCGTCTTCGCCCGGCACGAGGGGGCTCGAATAGTCCGGCTCGCCATCTTGGTCCAAGCGGTACCAGACGGGGAAAGGTATGCCGAAAAAGCGCTGCCGGCTGACCAGCCAGTCGCTGTTTAAGCCGGTGACCCAGTCCTCGTAGCGGGCTCGCATGAAGGCCGGGTGCCAGCGCAACTGCCGGCCGAGGTCCAAGAGGGCCTGCTTGTGGGCCAGGGTCCGGATCCACCACTGCCGGCTCGTAACTATTTCCAGGGGCCGGTCGCCCTTTTCGAAAAACTTGACGGCATGGGTAATGGGACGCGGCTCGCCGCGCATCTCGCCCGTGGTCGTCAAAAGTTCGACCACCCGCCGTTGCGCCGCGGCCAGGTTCTTGCCGGCCAGTTCATCGCTGTAGACCGAGGTCCCGGCCGGGCTCAGCCCGTCGGGGGGCGCCGCCGCCAGGCGCCCGTCACGTCCGATGATGGGCCGCATGGGCAGGCTCAGCTCCCGCCACCAGGTCACGTCCGTGACGTCGCCGAAAGTGCACACCATCGCCGCACCGGTGCCCTTGTCGGGCTGAGCTAGGGGATGGGCGACCACGGGGACGACCGCCCCGAACAGCGGCGTTGTCACGCTCGAGCCCACCAGGGCCGTGTAGCGCTTGTCTGAGGGGTGGACGACGACGGCGACGCAGGCCGGCAGGAGCTCGGGGCGGGTCGAGTCAATTAGCAGGTCCTGTGCGTCCGAGCGGTGGAAAACAAGGGTATGGTAAGCGCCCGGGCGTTCCCTGTCCACCAGCTCGGCCTGGGCCACGGCGGTACGGAAGTCGATGTCCCACAGCGTCGGTGCCTCGGCCGAGTAGGCCTCGCCCCGGTGCAAAAGGCGTAAGAACGCCAGCTGGGAGGTACGGCGCGCCCTCTCGCCGATCGTCGTGTAGAGCTGGCGCCAGTCCACCGAGAGGCCGAGGTAGCGCCAGAGATGTTCGAAGGCGCGCTCGTCTTCGGCGGTCAAGCGCTCGCAGAGCTCGACAAAGTTGGGGCGGCTTATGGCCACGGCCGACTGGCCCTTGGACAGGCCTCCTTCAACGGGCGGGGCGAACCCGGCCCGGTAAGGCAGTGACGGGTCGCAACGTACGCCGTAATAATTCTGCACGCGCCTCTCAGTGGGCAGCCCGTTGTCGTCCCAGCCCATGGGGTACCACACCGAACGGCCGCACATGCGCCTGTAGCGGGCGATGGTGTCGGTGTGCGTGAAGGAAAAGACGTGGCCGACGTGGAGCGAGCCGCTCACGGTGGGAGGCGGCGTATCGATGGCGTAGACCCGTTCCCGGGGCGCGGCGGGGTCGAAGTGGTAGGTACCCGTGCTCGACCAGATGGCTGACCATTTCGTCTCGAGACCTGTAAGCACCGGACGCTCCGGCGCCCCGCGGGCCCCTTGCTCATCTGGGCCGGCGGCTATCGACATGTTGTCGGACATGATCCAGCTACCGTACTTGCTGTGCTGGCTCTCTTGGACACGGCGACGGGCAATGTCGCCCGACTGGAGCCCCGCGACCGGGGGCGGCTCTCGGTGTACCTGTGCGGGCCGACGGTCTCGGGCAGTCCCCACCTCGGCCACGGCCGTGCCAACGTCATCTGGGACACGCTGCGCCGTTACCTGACCTGGAGCGGGCTGGAGGTCCGCTTCGTGTCCAACGTGACCGACATCGAGGACAAGATCATCGCCCGGGCGGCGCAGGAGAACTCGTCCACCGCGGAGGTGGCGGCTCGTTACGAGGCCCTCTGGTGGGACACCATGGCTGCCCTTGGCGTCGAGCGCCCCGACGCCGTGCCCCACGCCACCGCCTACGTGGACGACATGGTGGGGCTGGTGGCGGACCTGGTCACGACCGGCTACGCCTATCAGGGCGGCGACGGTGTCTACTTCTCGACCGAGTCGTTGCCAGGCTACGGGCTGCTGGCGCGCCAGGACGTTGGCACCCTGCGGGCCGGCGCCCGCGTCGAAGCCGAACGGGATGCGGGCAAGCGCTCGCCACTGGACTTTGCGCTGTGGAAGTTGGCCGCGCCCGGAGAGCCGGCGTGGCCGTCGCCGTGGGGGCCGGGGCGACCGGGCTGGCATACCGAGTGCGTGGTGATGTCGCTCGACCTGTTGGGCGAGGGTTTCGACCTCCACCTGGGTGGCCTCGACCTCGCCTTCCCCCATCATGAGAACGAGCGGGCCCAGGCGGTAGCCGCCGGCAAGGTGTTCGCCCGGCGCTGGGCCCACAACGGCATGGTGGTCGATGAGCGGGGCGAGAAGATGAGCAAGTCGTTGGGCAACATCACCTCCCTGCCTGACCTCGTGGCGCGTTATGGCGGGCGCACCCTACGGGCCCTCGTCCTGCAGGTGCATTACCGCTCGCCCATGAGCGTTACCGCCGAAGCGCTAGAGCAGGCTCAGGCGAACGTCGACCGGCTCGACAACTTTGCCCGGGAGACCCGGGACGCCGGCCCGGCCGCTCCCGACCCCGGCATGCTGGCCCGCTTCCGGGCTCGGCTCGACGACGATTTCGATACGCCCGGCGCCCTGGCCGTCGTCTTCGCGGCCGTCCGGGACGCCCGGGCCGAGCCCGCCCGTGCTCCGGCTTTAGCGGCCGCGGTGAGGGAATGCTGCGAGGGGGCCTTCGGCCTTCGGTTGTGGCACGAAGAGGCGCCCCTGGGCCCGGAAGTGGTGGCCCTTGTTGCCCGCCGTGACGCGGCTCGGGTTAACAAGGACTGGGCCGCCGCTGATACCATCCGCGGCGAGCTGCAGGACATGGGGCTCGTCGTCGAAGACGGGCCCCATGGCACGGTTGTGCGCCGGGAGCGCTAGGACCGGGGTCGGGCCAGGCCTATTTGCGGGGACCGGCGGCATCCGGCATGACCACACCGTTGTGTGTGCCGTTGCTGTTGCCGTTGAGGACACCGCTCAGCAGGCTCGTGAGCTCGACCGGTATGACGAACTTGGTCGACGGCGACGTCCCGATCTGTTTCAGGGTTTCCAGGTACTGCAGGGTCATGGTCGTCGTGTCGACGTCCCGGGCCACTTCGAGGATCCGTCGCAGTGCAGCCGCGAACCCCTGTGCGCGCAACTCGGCGCTTTGGCGCTCGCCCTCGGCCTGCAAGATGGACGACTGTTTCTGGCCTTCGGCCACCGTGACTGACGCCTGCTTTTGGCCTTCGGACTCGGTGATGATGGCTCGCCGAGACCGCTCGGCCGACATCTGGCGGGTCATGGCCTCGAGCACCGCGGGAGGCGGCTTTATCTCCCGGACCTCAACGTTGGCCACCTTCACGCCCCAGCGTTCCGTGACGTCGTCAAGGCGTATGCGCAAGGCGCTGTTCATGTCCTCCCGCTTGGACAGGACATCGTCCAGGCTCATGTCGCCCACAACCGAGCGCAAGGTGGTGGAGGCGATGTTGATGGCCGCGCCCTTGAAGTCCTGGACCGACAAGACAGAGGTCAACGGGTCGAGGACCTTGTAGAAAATGATGAAATCGATGGCGATGGCGGCATTGTCCTTGGTGATCGCCGTCTGATGGGGGATCTCCAGGTACTGCTCGCGTAGGTCCACCCATGAGATGCGGTCGGTCACGGGATTGATGATCGTAAGACCGGGCCCACGGGCCCCCACAGCCCGGCCCAGACGGAACAGGACCACCCTCTGGTACTCCCGCACGATCTTGATGGAAACGGCCGCCAGGACTATGAGCCCGATTATCACTATGGCGACGACGACCAGTATGGCGGTGGTCACTGCTACTCCTTCTCTAAGTTGTCCAAGCCCAGGGCGTCAGGCCCGGGGATGTTGCCGGCCTCCGACCACACCACCAGCCGCACGCCTTCCACGCTCACCACGTGGACCGGAGCACCGGCGGGCAGGGGACCGCTCACAGACCGCACCGTCCAGGTCTCGTTGTTGACCCGGGCTATGCCGGTCGGCGCCAACGCCGTGACGGCCACTCCGTCAGAGCCCGGCAGGGCGGCGGCACCCCGGGGTGCGAAGCTGGCGCGCCGGTAAGCGATGGCGGGCAACACGAGCGCCGCTGCCGGCACCGCCCCGAGGAAAGCGAGCACGGCCAACACCCACGCCGCCGGGGACCGCCAGCTCCCGGCCGATACAGCGACGGCCCAGGCGGCGGCCAGCACCAGGACGGGGATAGGGACGAACCAGCCATGGCCACCGGCATGGACGCCGAGCACGATCACGCCCAGGACCGCCAGGGCCAGGACGGCACCGACCATCCAGGGCAACGCACCGGCGGCGACGATCGAGACGACTAGCACCGCCACCGCCAGCAAGGCAAAAACGGACACCACGGTGGTGACAAGGAGGCGGCGGGCTACGGCCATGTGGCGCAGCTCGGCGGCTGTCATGTCCGTCGGTCGCCCTCGCCCGCCGGAGGTGACAGGAGACGCCCTGTCATCGAGCTTGCCTGCGGGAAAACGGGACCGGAAGTTTGCGTCGGTCATATTTACAGGCTCCTCTGGTAGCGACAATAAGCGTACCCCCAAGAAGCCGCCGGGCGGGGGGCGCTTTGTAGGTCTTGTCCACGGCCGGCGAAGGGCACGAGACTTGGGACATGGCGAACTCGAGCGCGGTCCGGGTGGAGACTTACCACCCGGCTCACCGCGACGGTTTTGCCGCCGTGGTCTTGAGCGTGCTGTCCGAGTTCGGTTTCTCTTTCGACCCCGCCCTCGAGGCCGACCTGGACCGGCCCCATGAGTGCTATGACGCGCTGTGGGTCGTCCTCGACAAGGAACTGGTCGTAGGCACGGTAGCGGTGCGCCGGCTTCCTGGCGGCGACGCCTCAGGCGAGGCCGAGCTGAAGCGCATGTACCTACTGCCCGGCTACCGCGGCATGGGCCTTGGCCGGGAGATGCTGGGAAAAGCCCTGGCGTGGGCACGTCTGGAGCAGGTAGAAGCGGTGCGCCTGGACACGTCGCCGACTATGGCGGGCGCCCAACGCCTCTACGAGGCCGCCGGGTTCCGCTCCTTTGGCTCACGCACAGAGGTGGGCGCCGAGGGTACCCGCTGCGAGCTGCTGTACCGCCTGGTGCTCTGACCAAGACGCCTGCCGCTGTCAGTGCCGTGTGCCGGCCCCGTTTAGACTTTGGCTGGCGAAACAGCAAAGGAGCCCGAGATGACCATCGCAGTAGGGGACAGCATCCCAGACGTCCGGCTAAGGCTGATCGGAACGCTTTCCAGCGAGCAGGTGAGCACGGCCGATGTCCTGGGCAAGGGCCGCGTTGTGCTCTTCGGTGTGCCTGCCGCCTTTAGCCCGACCTGTTCGGACGTGCACCTTCCCGGTTTCATCGCGCACGCCGAAGAACTTCACGCCCGCGGCGTGGACCGCATTTTCTGCGTATCGGTCAACGACCATTACGTGATGGCGGCGTGGGGCCGCTCCCAGGGGACTGGGGACAAGGTGTCGCTGTTGGCCGACGGCAACGGCGACCTCGCTCGAGCCCTGGGCCTCGACATCGACTTGTCGGCTAACGGCATGGGCACTCGGAACCGACGCTATGCCGCCGTACTGGACGACGGGGTCGTCACCCACCTGGCGCTCGAAGACCGTACGGGCCTCGAGGTGAGCACGGCGGAGGCCGTGTTGAGCGCATTGGGTTGAGCGCATTGGGTTGAGATCAGGCCCGCCGACCCTCCCCAACGGCACCTTCGTTGCTCGGGCCGGCCAAGTTGTGCGCTGCCTACCACTGTCCGTGGTTACCTTCCTCCTTCGGGAACTGTTCTTTTGGCCAGGTTGCCGCCGGGGAGGCTCCGGTATGTCGTCCTGGTTACCGGCTTAGCCCTGCCCGAATAGGTGTATAAAGGGCGGTGAGCTCGTCCGCTCGCCCACCTTTCACACGTTTCGTCGATACCCCGGTAGCGCCACCGGAACCGTATACGGCGACCACTATCCGTAGCATTCCAGTCGCTCCGGTCGCTGCCCGGCCCTGGCGTGGGTATCGTGCCAAGTCAAGGCCGTAATTGGACGTAATTGGCTTCCCGACGGGCCCCATCTACGAGCACCCAACTTTTGGTCTTTGGGCGAAGAGGTACAAGTCTTTGAACGAGTTCAATACTCCAGCAGCTGAGGGCCAGACCGGGCCCGAGGTTGGCGCGACGCCGCCCGGCGGCGCCGGTTCGGGACCGCCGCAGGCAGAGGCCCCGAGCGACACCTCTCCGCCGGACGAGGCCCGTTCGTCCGCGGTCTTAGGCGGCGCCGCTGTCGGTTCCCCAAGCTTCGGCCGGGATGCGGGGGCGAGCCACACCGGTTGGCGCCAAGACATCGACGGCGCGCTTGGGGAACTGCCCAGCCTGCTGGCCCGCTCGGCGACGGGCCTCGAGTTCATTTACCAGTCGCTCGAACTGATGGCCGCCCGCTATGGGCTGCGTGACCTGGTCGTGGTGGTGGACCGGCCCGATCGTCACCAGATTTTCCGTCTGGGCCGGGCCCCGCTCGAGTTCAGCCGTGAGCCGCTCCCGTCGTACTTGACGGCTGCGTTTGCCGGGCGTCCGGGCCTGTACGCCGAACCGCCGGTCGTCGGACCACTGGCCGCCGCCTGCCTCACGAGCCTGGTCGAACTCGCCCTTCGCCTCGACCTGCTCACCCATGACGCCAGTCACGACGCCCTTACCGGCCTGCTTAATCGCCGCAGTTACGAACTGCTTCTCGATCAGGCCGTCAGCCGGGCGCGCCGCTACGGGTGGCCTTTCGCCCTGGTCGTGCTCGACCTGGACGACTTCAAGGTTGTTAACGACCGCTACGGGCATGCTGCGGGCGACGCGGCCCTGCGCGCCGTCGGCGCGGAGCTACGGGCCGCCTTGCGAGGCGGCGACGTCGCCGCCCGCCTGGGCGGCGACGAGTTCGCCCTGCTCGTCGTGGGAGTAGAGAACGTGGCTTCGCTCTCACCCCTTCTCGGCCGCCTGAAACGGGCTCTGGAGCGCGCTGTCCCGGAGACGACAGTGGGTTTCTCGGTCGGGGTCGCCTGCTTCCCATCCGATACCGACGACCCCGACGCTTTGACCGGGCTCGCCGACGAGCGCCTTTATGCGGCCAAGGCCACCATTGGATGAGGCCGCGCCGGTGAAGGACGCCCTTGAGCTCGAACTGCGCCAGCTCACCGGGGTGTGGTTCGTCTCTTTTTCCGACCAGGACGGCCTTACCGTCATTGAGATAGTGGTCGGCCCGGGCACCGATCCCGCCCGCGTACGCGAGGAGGCGACGCGCTGCGCCGTCACTCACCTGGAAGAGCCGGCTGAGATACGCATCCTTGTGCCGCCTCGCGAGCAAACCCTCCCCAGCCGTCGCGAGAGGGTGAAGCTTGTCCTCGTGCTGCCCAGTGATGGTGGGGCGGCCATCGAGGTGCAACTGTCCCGAGGCTTCCAGCGCTGTTCGACCAGGGCCGTCGCCGGCGACACGGCCGCCGTCGGCCGGGCGGTGGTCGAAGCTCTTCGGGGCCTGGGCGCCAACGCCCCCTTCGATGTCGTGGGCATCCACGCCCTGCCTTCGGACTGGGGGGCAGGGTTGCTGGCCGTTCTAAAGGACACCACTACCGGAGAACTACGCCGCGGGGTCGCCACCGGGCGAGCTCCCGCAGATGCTGCTGCGCGCGCTGTCCTGGCTGCTCTCAATCGGTCGGTGTAGCGCCGCCCGGGCCGGCTCGTCGGGAAGCCGAAAGCCCGGCGAAGCTCGACCGGTCCTCGGTCCGCAGTCGGCGGGCCCAGCTTTTGGCCCCGTTAAGACAAACTGGGCGGGATGGTAGTGGGAGGCAACGTTGAGGAGCTGTCGCAGCACTTCGCTGCGCTCCTGAGCGGCGGGACCGGGAGCCTGGTGCAACGCTCGCCCCTGGGGTTCATAGTGGCCTTCGGCGCCGGGATCGTCTCTTTTCTCTCGCCGTGCGTCCTGCCCTTGGTGCCCTCTTACCTATCGATGATGTCCGGCGTCGGGGTCGCCGACCTCCCGGGGGAGCAAACCCGGCGGGCCCGGGTGCTGTGGTCGACCCTGCTGTTCGTGGCCGGTTTCAGCGTCGTTTTCGCCCTTCTCGAGGCAACCGCCAACGCCGTGTCCGGTCCTTTGCGCGACCACAGGCTTGTCCTCGAAGACATCGCCGGTGCCCTGATCGTCGTCATGGGACTGGTAGTTGCGGGTGTCCTGCGAGTACCTCGTCTGCAGAGCGAGCACCGCTTGACCCTTAGGCCTTCCCGTCTCGGCCCGTGGGCGGCCCCGCTCATGGGCATGACCTTCGCCTTCGGCTGGACGCCCTGCATAACTCCGGTCCTGGCGGCCGTGCTCGGGCTGGCCTCGACGGGCGGGACCCTGGTCCGGGGCGAGGAGATGCTGATCGCCTACTCGCTAGGCCTGGGGGTCCCGTTCATCTTGACCGGCCTGGCGTTCGGGCGCCTCTCAGGTGCTCTAGCGTTCGCCCGCCGCCACTCCCGGGCCGTCAGCGCCGGCTCTGGCCTTGTCATGGCTGCGCTCGGGGTCCTTCTCATCACCGGTGAGGTTGGTGTCGTCTCTTCGTGGTCTTCCAGCCTTCTCCATGATGTCGGTCTCGGGACGCTGGCCACCGGATGAGCTGGGCCGGCACTGCTCTTGACGTCTATCGGACAGTGGTCCGCCCCCGCCCTGGCCGAGGTCGCTACGGCGTGATCGTCGCTAGGATTTGACGGCGGCCATGGTCGAGATCCCCGTACTCGCCGTCCGGCTGCGTTCGGTGGTCGCCCTGGCTGGGTTGTACCCGCTCCTGGCCGGCGTCGACCTAGACGTCGGCCCCGGTCAGATCCTGGCCGTAAAGGGGCCCAACGGCGCCGGTAAGACGAGCTTGCTGCGCGTCATGGCAGGTCTGCTGCCTGTAGCCGCGGGGGAGGCGACCGTGCTCGGCCTGGAGCCGACGGCCCAGGCGCGCGAACTACGTCGCCAGGTGGGCCTTCTCGGGCACCGCAACGGGCTGTACGACGACCTTTCGGCCGAGGACAACGTCCGCTTCTGCGTGCGAGCAGCCAGGCTCCCCAAAACGGCCATACCCGTGGCACTTGACCGGCTCGGTCTCACCGAGCGGTTGCGCCGGCTCCCGGTCGGCAAGCTTTCGGCCGGCCAGCGCCGGCGGGTAGCCCTCGCTTGCCTGGTGGCGCGCCAGCCCAGGCTCTGGTTGCTCGACGAACCGCACGCGGGTCTGGATGCCGACCATCGCCAGCTGCTCGACAACCTGCTGAGGGAAGCGGTGGCCGAAGGGGCCACCGTGGTGCTGGCTACTCACGAGGCGAGCGTCACTGCGCTACTGGCAAACCGGGTGGTCACCATGTCCGGAGGGACCGTGCTCGACGGGACGACCGTTCTCGACGACGGGCCTGTCCCCGACGACGCTCCTGTTGTTGACGACGGGCCCGGCCATGAGCGGGAGGGGATCACCAGTGTGGCGTGACGCCGTACTGGTGGCCGGCAAGGACCTGGCGGTCGAACGTCGTTCCCGGGTGGCGCTCAACCAGGTGGTGCCCTACGCCCTCGTCGTGCTGCTCCTGTTCGGCTTCGCCTTCGATCAGGACCGCCCTCTTCTCGTCCAGGCCGCGCCCGGCTTGTTCTGGCTGGCCGTGTTGTTCTCGGGGCTCCTGGCGGTGCAACGCAGCTTTGCCATCGAGGCCTCCGACGGCGCGGTTGACGGCCTGAGGCTGTCCGGGCTCGAACCGGCCGGTATCTTCGTGGGCAAGGCGGCGGCCGTGGGCCTGCAGCTACTGGTGGTAGAGGTGCTTCTCACCGGCGGCGTAGTGGTACTTTTCCACACCCGGTTGGAGGGCGCCGGGCTCCTGATCACGAGCGCGCTCCTGTCGACGGCCGGGGTTGCCGGTGCGGGCGTGGCCTACGGGGCCCTTTCCATGGGCTTGCGGGTCCGCGAGACGCTGTTGCCATTACTGCTTGCCCCAGTCCTCGCACCCGTGGTCCTGGCTGCGACCGAGGCATGGCGCTCGGCCCTGGGCCTGTCCTCCGCGGACGGTTGGCGTTGGTCTGGCCTGCTCGGTTGCTTCGCCGCTGTCTACCTGGCTGGCGGAGTTCTGAGCTTTGGGGCTTTGATGGAGGAAACATGAGGAACCCACAAGCCTTGTCTTCGTCCCGGCTCACTCGTGTGCTTGGGTGGTCCGCACTTGCTGCGCTCGCGCTCAATACCTGGTGGGGTTTGTGGCTGAGCCCACCCGATGTCGTCCAGGGCCAGTTCGTGCGCATGCTTTATGTGCACCCGGCCGTAGCCACAATGTGTTACGCGGGCTTTGGCCTGTGCACGTTGGCCAGCCTGGCCTGGTTATGGCCGCGCCTGCGTAGCCCACGTTGGGACCGCCTGGCCGTGGCCGGCGCCGAGGTCGGCGCCGTATTTTGCTTGGCGACGTTGGTCACAGGCTCCATCTGGGGCCGGGCATCGTGGGGGGTGTGGTGGACGTGGGACGCCCGATTGACCCTGACCGCCATACTCTTTGCCCTCTCGCTCGGCTACCTGGCCCTCCGTCGTGCCGTCGACAACCCTCACTCGCGGGCGCTCGTGTCCTCGATGGTGGCCCTGTTGATGGCGCTCACCGTCGTCGTCGACCACTACGCGACATCGTGGTGGGTCACGCTCCACCAGAACACGACGCTGTTCAAGCAGGACCCGACGGTCCACGGGTGGCAATTGGCCACCATGCTGGTGTCGTTCATCGCGTTCGGGCTTGCGTTCGCCTGGCTGGTGCTGCACCGTTACCGGCTCGAGGTGCTCGAGGAACGCTATGAGACCGAAGGCCTGGCGTCCGCGCTCGAGGCTCGTCGCTCCGAGGCCACCGCTCCCCTCGACGTCCGCACCGGCTTCGAGGGCGACAGAGGTCCTTCGAGGGCCCCAGCCGAAGCGGTCTCCCAGTGAACTACGTCATTGCCGCTTGGGCCGGCAGCGGCACGATATTGCTGGCGTACGCGGCGCGCACGGTGCGGCGTGAGCGTACGTTGCGCCGTTCGCTAGGGCGCACCCGGGGCGATAAGTGACGATGAGCCCGCCGACAAGGGAGGTTGTCCCCCCGGCCATCGACCGTGAGCCGGCCCCGCGCCCACCGCAGGCTCTCCCGTTGGGGGCTCCGCGGCCCCGCCGGTCACTGGGCACCCGGCGCCAGCGGGTGGTGGCCGGCCTCGTCATCGTCGGCGCACTGGCTTTTCTTTTGGGGCGGGGTCTGACCAACGCCCTGGACTATTACCTCACGGCGAAGCAGGCCGTCGCCCAGCGAGCCCAACTGGGACAAGAGGATTTCCGTATCCAGGGCACGGTCCTGCCGGGGCTCCGCCAAGTCGGCACGACCCTGCAATTCACTATTGGGTCCGGCAACGTGCGGGTGCACGTGGTGAGCACAGGGTCGCCGCCAGAGCTGTTCCATGTCGGCATGCCCGTCGTCCTCGACGGCCACTGGCAAGGGGCCGACTTCGCCAGCTTCCAGATAATGGTCCAGCACGGCTCGAACTACGTCGAAGCTCACCCCGGCAAGACCAAAAGCGCGTCCCGCAGCACATGATGGTGCTCCCCGGTCGATGAGAGAGCCGAGCTACCTGTGAACATCGCCCTGGGCCAGAGCGCGTTACTGCTCGCCCTTTTGGGGGCGGTAGCCGGCGCTGTCACCCTGATCGTCGGGCTGGCCCGGGGACGGGCGTCTCTGCTGCGGGCCGGCCAGGTCTACATATGGCTGGTCGTGGGCGGGGCCGTACTGGCCACGGTGGCCATGCAGAGGGCACTGATAACCCACGACTTCACGCTGGCCTATGTAGACAGCAACGACAGTACGTTCACGCCGCTCATTTACCGCATAACGGCCATGTGGTCGGACCTGGCCGGCTCCATCCTGCTATGGGCGCTCGTCCTTTCGGGCTACCTGGCCGCCATGTGGATCCGCTTCCGGCACCGAGCCGACGAACCCGCCGTCCTATGGTCGAAAATCGTCGGCTACATCATCGCCGCCTTCTTCTTCGGCCTGATGCTCAGTGTCTCCGACCCTTTTACGCGGGTGCACGGGGCCGTCCCGACGCAGGGGCCGGGCCCTGACCCGCTGCTCCAGGACCGCTTGCTGGTGGCTTTTCATCCGCCGCTGCTGTACCTGGGCCTGGTGGGCTTTACCGTTCCATTCTGTTTCGCCATCGCCGGCTTGGTGACGGGGCGGACCGACGAGACCTGGCTGTCCGAGACGCGACGGTGGGCCATTTTCTCGTGGGCGTGCCTCACGGCCGGCCTGGTGCTGGGAGCGTGGTGGAGCTACCAGGTCCTTGGTTGGGGTGGCTACTGGTCCTGGGACCCGGTGGAGAACTCGGCCCTCCTCCCCTGGCTGACCGGTACCGCCTTCCTGCACTCGGCCATGGTCCAACAGCGCCGCGGCATGCTGCGGGTCTGGAACCTCTCGCTGGTCCTGGCCACCTTCAGCCTCACGGTCCTCGGCACTTTCTTCACCCGGTCCGGGGTGCTCGTCTCCGTGCACTCCTTCACCGACGACGGAGGCGTTGGCCCCGCCCTCCTTGTGTTCTTCGGCCTTACCGTCGCCACCAGCCTGGCCCTGTTGGCGTGGCGGGGCGACCAGCTCCACAGCCCCGGCGCGCGGGCGACGCCGCTCTCGCGCCAGGGAGCCTTTCTGGCCAACAACCTGCTCTTCTGTGCTTTTGCTTTCGTCGTCCTGTTAGGGACCGTTTTTCCCCTGTTCGTCGAGGCCATCAACGGTTCGAGCCTGACCGTAGGCGGTCCTTTCTTCGACACCATGACGATGCCGATAGTGCTGTGCCTGCTCTTCCTGATGGCTGTCGCGCCCGTGCTGCCCTGGCGCAGTGCTTCGGGCGAGCTCCTCCGCCAGCGCCTGATGTGGCCGGCGGCGGCGGCCGCGACGGTCCTCCTGGCTTGCGTGGCGGTCGGTCTGAGGGGCGTGTGGCCCCTCCTGGTGTTCGCTCTGGGCGCATTCGCGGGCGCGTCGGCGCTGCGCCAACTGGTCCTTGTCGTGCGACGAGGCGGACCGCGCGGGGTGCTCAGCCGCTCGGGGGGCGGCATGATCGTTCACCTCGGGGTGGTCCTCATAGCCGTCGCCTTCGCCGCCAGCCATGCTTACGAGCACCAAGCCCAACTGGCTCTCCGGGTCGGCAAGCCGGTCACTTTCGAGGGTCATACTCTGGTCCTGCGGGGCGTGCGACAGGTCAACACGCCGGGCCGCGGTCTGCTGGTGGTGACCGTCGACCTCGACGGGCGGCCGTATTACCCGGCCATCGAGCAGTTCGCTCTCTCCAACGAGGCGGTCCCCAGCCCGGCCGTGCGCTCGACCCCGGCGCAGGACTTTTACATGGAGATCGCCAGCACGCCCAATGTTGGCAACGGCCCCGTAGCCCTAGCCGTCTATGTCGAGCCGCTGGTCATGTGGTTGTGGATTGGGGGGCTGCTGGTGGTGGGCGGGGCAGTAGTGTCGATGGTCCCCTCGGGCCGCCGGCGCCGGCCCCTGGAGGCATCCGCGCACAGCGGCCCGGACCTCGAACAGAGCCTTGAGCTAGACGACCCCCGACCGGCCGGGTCAGAGGTGGGAGCCGCCGTGTGACGGGGCTCCGCCGCCGCCGCACTGTGCTCTACGCCACCATCGGGGTGGCGCTGCTCGTGGCCGTCCTGGTCGGCGTTATCGCTTCAGTCCAGCCTTCGTCTGACCTAGGTGCCAACACCCCGCTGCTCGGTGACCCGGCCCCGGCCATCTCGGGCCCGAGCCTGGGCGGCGGGCATCTCTCACTGTCAGAGTTCCGCAGTGAGTGGGTGTTGGTCAACTTCATGGCCACGTGGTGCCCGCCCTGCCAGGCGGAGATGCCACAGTTGCAGGCGTTCGTCCGCCAGCACGCCAAGGCCGCAGACGCCACCGTATTGACCGTCGTCTACGACCCGAGCAACATAAGCGCCCTGAGGTCGTATTTGGCGGCACGGAAGGCAGACTGGCCGGCAGTTGACGACCCGGCGGCGTCGGTGCCTTACGGGGTCACCGGCCTGCCGTCTTCGTTCCTGGTCGCTCCGGGAGGGACCGTCTACGCCTACGTTATCGGCGCGGTGACCGCGTCTGAGCTGGACTCATGGCTGCGCCGAGGTGCGGCCAAGGTCTTGAGCCGGGCGGGTGCCTGATGGGTGCCCTGAGCGCGACGACCGCGCCCCGCATGGCGGGAGGGGAGCGGACCAAGAGTGGCCGCGTCGGGTGGCAGGGTGCCGTTTGGGGCGCCATTGCCGTCGCCGTCTGTGCCGGGGTCGCTCTCGCCGCCGGTGTGTTCGGTGGTGGGGGGGCGCACCCGGTCTCCCTCTATCAGCGCACCATGGCCGTAGCCGGCGAGTACCGGTGCCCGGTGTGTGCCGGGGAGTCTGTAGCCGCTTCCGACGCGCCTGAGGCGGTCGAGATAAAAGGCCTTGTCCAACAGTGGCTGGCCGACGGCCGCAGCCAGGCGCAGATCCGCTCCTACCTGGTGCGGGATTACGGCACGTCGATCCTGGAGAGGCCGCCGACGTCGGGGGTAAGCGTGCTCGTATGGGCCCTCCCCGGGGTCGCCGTTGCCGCCGGTCTCATCGGCCTCGGCTTCGGGTTTGCCCGCTGGAGGCGGGCCAACCCTGTTCCGGCCGACC
>PMWT01000094.1 GCA_003166025.1 Acidimicrobiaceae bacterium
CGGGCCGGAGCGTTAGTCGCCGAAGATGACAAACAAGGCTCGGTTTCAAGCTCGAGGGCAGCACCCCGCTGAGGGACACAACTGGGAAAACCCATAGGAGGGATTTTCATAAATGGCCAGAATTTCCATACAGATGTGGACTGTGCGCCAAGAAGCCGAGCGGTCGTTGCCGGCGACGCTGGCGTCGTTGAAGAGGATCGGTTACGGCGCGGTTGAGACAGCCGGGCTGTACGGTCTGTCGCCCGCGAGTATGAGGGCCGAGTTAGCCAGTGCCGGTTTGGAGCTATCAAGTGCACATACGCCCCTTCCCACACTCGAGACGGCGGCGGCAACATTCGGTCAACTTACGGAACTGGGCGCGACGGCCGTGTTCCCGAGCCTGAAACCAGAGTCTTTTGCGGACGACGCTGCTATCGGCCGGGCCGCTGACGCCTTTAACGCCGTTCTGCCAATGGCCAAAGAGCACGGGGTCGAGTTGGGGTACCACAACCATTGGTGGGAGTTTGAACGCGGTCCGGACGGCCAGCTTGCCTACCAGAAGTTCCTAGACCGCCTCGATCCGGACGTGACGGTCGAGGTTGACACCTACTGGGTGCAGGTTGGTGGGATCGATGCGGCCGACTTTGTGCGCTCGCTCGGCAAGCGGGCCCACTACCTCCACATCAAAGACGGGCCGATCAACACAGAGGCAGACAACCAGTCCGCCGTCGGTGACGGCAAGATGGATGTCGATCGCGTGCTGAAAGCTAACGATGCGGTGCTTTGGCACGTTGTCGAGTTGGACGGGTACCGCGGCGACATCTGGGAGGCCGTAAGTCGGAGTTTCCAGTACCTGTCGTCCCCTGCTCGGAACGGGGCCCCGCAAGCGTGATGGCCCGCGCACATACAACCTGGTCCCTTTCCCCCTACGGCGTCCTCAACACCTGACGAGGCCCTTGATGAAGCCGTTGGCGTGCTGCTCCATATCCTCGCTGGCCTTGTCAAACTCCTCCATGTCGTACACGTGGTAGGCGAGCCCGGTGAACTTCCAGACGCCCTGGGACAACATCGTCAGGCACCGGCGGCTCAGGTCCACCTCCCACATGATCCGGCGCTCGTGGCAGTTGACCGCGGTAAGCGCCTTGAAGTTCCATAAGCCGTAGTCGATCGTCCTCGGCCCGTCATTGTGGTAGCCGCCGATACCCAGACGGCCGTGGGCGCAGACCATGTCCCCCGCCAACTGCAATGCGCTCTCGGTGCCGGCGAACTCGACGACGTTCTGGAAACCGATATTGAAGATATCGGCCGCATGGCCGTCCCTGGTCAGGTCGGGCCGACCGATCGTCGGCCAGTCCAGCTTGTAACCCTCGGGCAGATCGGACGGGTGATAAGCCTCGGTGGCCCCGAGCTTTAGAGCGTTGGCACGGGCCTCCTCCCTCGGTTCGACGGCAACAATGTCGCCGTAACCCATGGTCTTGAACAGCGAGACCATGCCGAGGCCCATGTACCCGGTGCCGACTACCGCGACCCGGTCACCAGGAATGGCCGGAGGCATCTTGGTAGCGGCACTGAGCAGGCAGGCCAGCGGCTCGGCCAACGCGTCCTCGTCGTTCAGGTCGTCGGGCACGTGGAGCGTCTTGGCCGGGTCCATGACTATGTACTCCTTGTAGCCACCACCGCCAAGGCCCGTGACCCGCTCGCCCACGGCGAAACCTTCGACGCGGGCGCCAGTCTGGGCGATGACGCCAACAGTCTCGTGGCCGAAGACATCGCCCTGCTTGGCCGTCGACCACGGGTACCACTCCGAGTGGCACATCCCGGTGTAGGTCAGCTTCACCAGGATCTGGTCCTCTGCGATCGTCGGCTCAGGGACTTCTTCCACATGGCTCTTTCGGGGCCCGTCCATCACGATTTGTTTCACGACTTCTCCTTCTCTGCGCTCTACGCGGTCCGCAGGCACACGGGCGTGGGGACGGTGGTCTTAGACAAGTCCTCGAGACGGCCGGTGGCATCCTCAAAGGCCAACACGACGAGGCTGTCCGTACCCTGGTTGGCCACCACCACCCGGCTGCCGTCGGCGGTGAACATCAGATCGCGCGGTTCACGCCCGGACGTGGGGTGCATGTGCACCAGCTCGAGCGAGCCGTCAGCCTCATCAAAGCTGACGACCGCCACGGAGTCGCTTTCCGCCCCCCGGTTCGATACCAGGGCCCAGCGCCCCGAGGGAGACACCCTGATAGCGGCGGCCTGGCTGTGGGCGCTGAAGCCCTTGGGCAGAGTACTGACCCTGCCGGTCGGCACGAACCCGTCCTCGTCTCGCCTCAGAGCAACCAAGGTGTTGTCGAGCTCGTTCACGACGAACAGGCAATCGCCGGCGGGATGGAAGGCGAGGTGGCGTGGCCCCGCTCCCCGGACCACGGGCAGGCGGCGGCCTGCTTGCGCGACCAGCTCCCCGTTTTGGGTCAACGCGTAGACAAGCACCGCGTCTATGCCCAGATCGGGCACCAGAAGCTCGCCTGTACGCGGGTCGAAGATCACCATGTGAGGATGGGGAGCGCTCTGGCGCATTGGGTGCAGGCTGGTCCCCTCGTGCTGAACACGACCGGTCATGGCGCCCAATCGCCCGTCGTCTTCGAGAGCCAAAACCGCTACCGAGCCGGACCCGTAGTTCGCTACCAACACGAACCTTTCGCTCGGGTCGAGTTCGAGATGGGCCGGCTCGAGGCCGCCGGAGGGCCTTGTGTTGAGCAGCGTCAGCTCGCCGGTAACAGGATGGCGGGAGAAGGCTGACACACCGCCTCCCGGGCTCTCCTCGAAACTGACAGCCTCATTGACCGCATAGAGCCGACGCCCGTCGCTGCTCAGGACGACGAAGGACGGGTTCCTGGTGCGGGCCAGGACGCGAGGCGGCCCGACAGTGGTCCCGTCGAACGAGCAGGAAAGGATCCCCTCAGCCTTGCCGTCGATGTGGGGCAGGGGTCCTGTGTATGTCCCGATGACAAGTTCCCGGGGCTCAAGCATGTCTGGCAAAGCGTTCTCCTCGGCTCGCCGCGACCCCGAGAGAGGTCGCCGGCGTCGCTGACCACCCCACCCACGATAACGGCCGAGAAGCCCGCCTTCAGCGCCCGTCCGACGACGTTCGCGGGACGGCTAGGGGCCCCTCCCCAACTCCAGCGCTCGACCAGTACACGATCCGGGCAGCGCGCCGCAGTAGGGTTCCAGGCATCGACGCCCTGGCCCCCAAGACCCAAGCCGGTACGGTGCACAAGGTGCTCGGGCACCGGCTCGCCCTCCTGGCCGCGGTGGCTGTCGTGGCCGTGCTGGCCGCCTCGTGCGGGTCGAGCGGGCACGGTACCACCACGACGACTTCGGCTCCGGCAGCTACCAGCCGACCGACCACCACCACCAGGCCCTCGACTACGACATCGACCACCGCCGCGCTAACCACGGCTCACGGTCCGGTGACGGTGTTGTCGCCCATCGGGCTGCATGTCCGGACCGGGCCGTCCCGGTCGGCAAAGGTGATCGGGAGTGCCGGCCAGGGAGCCGTTCTCCAACTGCTGGCCTACACCAGCCAGCACGGTGGCTGGTACAAAGTGCTGGGCACCACCCTGACCGGCTGGATCAGCGCCGACCCCGCCTACAGCACACGCGGCCAGTTTTCCTCTTTCAGCTCGCCCGCCTTCGGCGTGCTGTACCCGCAGGGCTGGACGCAAGCCGGCCGACCCCGTACCGGGGTGACTTTCCGCTCCCCCTCGCCCACGGAGAAGGTCATCATCCAGACCGCTCCCAGCCTGGCCAAACTGCCGGCCGCCGCCCAGGGCGCCGGGGTGTCCCAGAGCAGCTCGCGGATCTTCGTGGCCTGTGGCGTCACCGGGTACTTCGTCACGTACACCACGTCCACCCCCCACCGCTACCTCGCCGGCATCGCTCTCCTCCTCGACGCGCACCACGCTCTCGGCCTCAGAGCGACGTACACCTCTCCGTCCCAGCTGCGGACGGTCCTCGACTTCGTCAACTCGCTTTCCTTCCCGTTCGCGGTATGCATCGGCGGGGCCCCAACGACGACCGTCGCTCACACCAAGGCCTCCACCACGACGACAGCGGCCGCCAGCAAGACCGCCCCCAAAAAGCACTAGGTCGGGAGCCGCGCTCGTCCTGCCCTGCGCCCCCAGCCGAGGAGCTCCCAGCGCGGGCGTTGCCCGAGCTGTTGGGACGGCTCAACTCGGGCTGTAGTGGGCGCCTGGGCGTTGCCGCCCGCCGGCTTGGCACCGACGACGACCCTGGCTCACCAGCACTTCCACGCGGGCATGGACTGCTCGTTCCTGGGCTTGACCGAGCCCGGGAGCGTTCCCGAGATGTGGCCGGCCATCGCCAACAAGACGGGGGAGGTGCCGGCCTGCTGCGCCGCTGGTGCCAGGGCCCAGGCCCGGTACCGCTGCGTCGCGGCTGGCCAGATTGACAAAGCGGGCAAGACGCGCGGCGCAGGGCGCGGGCCAGGCTTGGGCCTTGGGGCGGCGCGGGGGGAGAGGCTATCCTAGGTGTGCAGTTGACGATCATTGAGAGGCTCGTCCGCCGAGCAACCAGTAGCCCGTGCGTCGTGACCACGCGCACTTCCCGTGCGACGTACTTGCGACCGAGCCGTTAAGGAGAAGTATGCCGTTCGATCTGGCGGACCTGCTGCGTGCGCGTCATGGGGAGAACTTCGCTCTCCACGACGAGCACCTAAACCCCCAGCTGGTCCGGGCGCTCAAGACCATCGGTTTCGACCGTTTCTATGTGCGCGGAGAAGGTTGTTACCTTTACGACGCCGAGGGCGACCGGTACCTCGACCTCCTCTCCGGGTTCGGTGTCTACGCCCTCGGCCGCAGCCACCCCGCCCTGAAGGCGGCGCTCCACCAGGCGATAGACCTCGACCTTCCCAACATGGTCCAGATGGACTGCGCCCTGCTGCCGGGGCTTCTGGCGGAGCAGCTCGTCCGCCGGTGCCCGGACAACATCGACCGCGTCTTTTTCTGCAACTCGGGTGCCGAGACCATCGAGGCAGCCATAAAGTTCTCCCGTCAGGCCACCCGGCGGCCACGGATCCTCTTCGCCGAGCATGCCTTCCACGGCCTCAGCACGGGCGCCCTCGCCCTCAATGGCGGCGCGGAGTTCCGCCAGGGGTTCGGCAAACTACTGCCGGGGTGCGAAGCCGTCCCGTTCGCCGACATCGAGGCACTACGCCGCGAGCTCAAAAAGCGGGACGTAGCCGCGTTCATCGTCGAGCCCATACAGGGCAAAGGCGTCTACATGGCGCCGCCCGAGTACTGGAAAGAGGCTCAGGAGCTTTGCCGGGAGTACCGGACGCTATTGGTGGTCGACGAGGTGCAGACAGGCCTCGGCCGGACCGGGAAGTTCCTCTGCTTCGAACATTGGGATCTCGAACCGGACATCATTACCGTCTCCAAGGCCCTGTCCGGGGGGTACATCCCGGTTGGCGCAGTTCTGACCTCAGAGCGCGTCTTCTCGTCGGTGTTCAGCTCGATCGAGAAGGCCTTTAAACATTCGACCACCTTCGGCCGCAACCAATTGGCGATGGTGGCGGGGCTCGCCACCCTGGCCACCTTCGACGAGGAAAACATCATCGAGCGGGCGCGCTGGGCGGGAGAGGCCTTCCAAACGGCCCTGGCGCCCCTGGTGGAGAACTACGAAATGTTCCATGAGGTGCGGGGCAAGGGCCTCATGATCGGCCTACAGTTCGGCCCGCCGCAGTCCAAAGCACTGCGCCGGCGGTTCAACGGTCTCGAGCACCTCCGCACGGCCATCTTTTCGCAGATGATGGTGGTACCCCTGTTCCACCGGCACCGCATCCTGACCCAGGTGGCGGCCGACAACGTCAACATCGTCAAGCTCCTTCCCCCCCTTATTTGTGGGCAGGAGGAGATCGACTACTTTGTGGCCGCTCTGGACGATGTGCTCAAGGACGCGCACAGCGGCTCGGGGCTCATGTGGGAGTTCGGCCGCACCATGGCAGCCGGCGCGCTGCGACGACCGGGCAAAGTGCGTCCCGGGTCTCCGTACGTACCGCCGGCCACGGCCGCTGACCGTGGCTCGACCAACGGGCACGCAAACGGCAACGGGCACGTCCGCGACCTGTACGGCAGCACCTCGGCACCATCGGTGCCTTCCTAGCCGGGCGGCGGTCCCCGCTCAACACTTCTGGCGCAATGTCGCTTGGCCGCTCGTCGCCGTCACTTTACCTACCGACCTGGCCTGCTGGGGCACCTATAACCCCGCGCCGGCTGTCATCCTGAAAGAATGCTGAAAGCGCCGCCTGAAAAAAGGCTGAAAGCATTTGCCTGAAAGCCCTCCTTAGAGAAGGCTGAAAGAAGATCGGAAGAGCGCGATGGGCGCGCACCCATTGAACCAGTAAATGTCTACGGTGATTTCGCGATGCATAATCTCATTGTTAGCGTAATTACGGTAGGGATTTCTTCCTACTTAGATGGGACAAAGGCGACGTTCCTTTCGGGGGGGGGACCGGTGCCCACCTGGCGTTGAGCGCTGACGCTCGCGGACGGGGACCAAGGTCGTGATGGCCCAGGTAGGAGGTTCCGCGTCGGCCGTGTTCGAGGTGGACGAAGACCTCAGTACCGGGCCCGGAGCGGGACTGGGACGGGCGGACGTCCCCCTAAGCCCGCCGGCCCGCACGCTGGTCGACATCTTCACCTCATCGGTGGCGCGGTGGCCGGCCCAGGGTGGCGCTTCACGACGGCCGGCCCGGACAACTACCTCACCTCTCTGTGGGCAGCCAAGGAGGCCCTGGCCAAGGCCCTCGGCGACGCCCTGTGTTATGAGCCCTCGCGGCTCGGCTCCCCTCAGCACTGGCCGCGGGGGCAGGCCGGGCCCTGGCGGGCGAAGCAGTTGCCCGCCCCCTCCGGGCACGTGGCGTGGTTGTGCTGGTGGTCGAGCAGCCGGCCCCGTACAGGTGCCGGGCGAGCAGTCCTTTCGGGGCCGGTCCGATAGTTTCCTTCGCATACCCGGGCCCGGGGACCGACGCAAACGGAGACGCTGTGCGGATCCTGTTCATCGAAGACGAGGACCGCCTTAGGGAGGCGCTGTGCCAGGGCCTCCGGGCCGACGGCCACGATGTGATGGCAGCCAGCAACGGTAGCGAAGGGCTACGGCTTGCCCAGGAGCAGAGCTTCGACGTCATCGTCTGCGACATACTTCTTCCCCACGTCAACGGCTTCCAGATCTGCGCTCGGCTGCGGGAGCAGGCCATCTGGACGCCCATCCTGATGCTTACGGCCAAGGACGGGGAGTGGGACCAGGCCGAAGCGTTGGACGCGGGGGCGGACGACTACCTGACAAAACCTTTTTCCTACGTTGTGCTGCACGCCCACCTGCGCGCCCTGGCGAGGCGGGGCGCCCATGGAGGTGAGGACGAACCGAGCGTGCTCAGATGCGGGGACCTCGTCCTGGACCACCGGGAACATCGTTGTACGCGCGGTGACGATGAGATAATGCTCTCACGACGAGAATTCGACATACTCGGCGTGCTCCTCTCCCGTCGAGGGGAAGCTGTCTCGAAAGAAGAGCTCATGGACCGGATCTGGGGCCCGGAGTTCAATGGGGACCCTAATATCCTCGAGGTTTACGTCAGCTATCTCCGAAAGAAGATAGACGCCCCCTTTGACCGGCGGTCGCTCGAAACGGTGAGGGGTTTCGGCTATCGCCTCATCGATGAGCACCGGAAGTAGCCCGGGCGGTACCGCCGGTCGTCGCCGGTTGACGGCCTGGCCCTGGTTGGGTTCGGTAAGGGTCCGGGCCGCCGCCGTCTCGCTGTTGATCGTGGGCCTGGTGTTCCTACTGGGCTGGCTCGGCGTGATCGCGGTCCTCCGGGGCTCGCTCTATACGAGCGCCACTGCCACGGCTGAAGCCGAGGCGTTCGACCTCACCTCTCAGATCGCGTCACGACCGCGCCTGCCCGTGCACCTCCCGGTCGCGGCCGAGGACATGGCGGCTCAGCTCATCGGGCCCGGAGGCGCAGTGGTGGCGTCCAGCCGCAACATCGCCGGGCAGGGCCCGATGGTGGACCTGACGCCCCGCCGGGGCGTCGAAGCCACCCGGGTCGGCGTCGTGCTCCATGTACGCCGTTTCAGCCACGTGGACCTCGACCTCGACTCCCGGTTCGTGGTCGCCGCCGTCGGCTTCCACTCGGCCGGGTTGTCCGGGACCATGCTCGTGGCCGATTCGCTCGGTGCTGGAGTTGTCCTCCGACCGCCAGCGCCAGCTGGTGGCCGACGTCTCTCACGAACTGCGCAACCCGTTGGCCTCACTGCGGGCCCAGCTCGAAGTCGCCCTCACGCACCCCGGGGACAACACCGGCCCCTTGCTGCGAGGCTCCGTCGACGAGGTCGACCGCCTGAGCCAGCTGGTCGATGAGCTCCTGACCCTCGCCCGTCTCGACGAGGGCGTTCTATCGCTCCACCTGGGCCACGTGGACCTGGACGACCTCGCCCTCCTCCACGCCGACCGTCTACGGGCAAACGGCAGGGTCGAGGTGTCCGTGGCCGGAGTGGGCGCGGCGCGGGTGCTGGGTGACGAGGCCCACCTGACGCGCGTCGTCGCCAACCTGGCCGACAATGCCGAACGTCATGCGGTACGCCGAGTGGCGTTCGCCGTCAGCAGTCACGGCGACCGGGTCCGCTTGAGCGTTACCGACGATGGGCCGGGCATCCCGCCCCGCGACCGTGAGCGCGTCTTCGAGCGGTTTGTGCGGCTCGACTCGGCTCGGGCCCACGAGGGCACAGGGGCAGGGCTGGGCCTCGCTATCGTCCGAGGGATCGTCCAGGCGCACGACGGCACGGTGTGGGTCGAAGACGGCGCTCCCGGGGCCCGCTTCGTCGTCGAGCTACCGCTGGTGGTCGCCGATGAAGCCGGCACGGAACGCTCCGGCCCCCCGGTAGGCGCAACCACGGCCCGTCGCGTGCGCGCCCACTAAAAGAACCGCCCTCACAGGGTGACGCGCACCAGGGCGTCGTACGGTCAGGCTCGACTAACCATCACGCCGCCATCAATTCGACTTCATAGCCTCTTCACAGACCCGCTTTACGGTGTCCTATATGAACCCACACCGCACCAAAGCCACCGTCATCGCCCTGATCGCCGCGGCAGGCATGTTCTCCGCGTTCGCCCCCTCGGTACAGGCACAACCTCTGGTCACCCCGGCCCTCTCCCAGTTCCAAAGGGCCCAGGTAGCCTTGGAAAATAGGATAACGGCCCGTCAGGTCCAGCTGGTCCTGCTCGGGACCGAAATTGCCGACGCCGCCAACGTCACCACCTCTGACCGCGCTGCCCTCGGCACCATAATCACCAACGAGCAGGCCGCCCTGGTCACCGATTACACCAATGCGCAGGCGGCAACTACCGATGCCCAGCTCGCCGTCATCGGCCAGGCCATGATCAACGACGAAAGGGTCTACCTGGTGGTCACCGCCCAGACCAACCTGGTCATGGCCGCTGACAACGACAGCGTCGTCGAAACCGGCTATACGGGCCTGGCCAGCGAGATCAGCCCGCTGGTCAGCGAGCTCAACCGGTCCCGTGCCGCGGTCCTACTGGCTAACATCAACGCCGAGGTGACGGCGGCCACGTCGTTGACCACCGGCGTTTCAGCCGGCGCCCTGGCCCTCACCCCGGCCGGCTATCCCGGCAACGAGACCCAGATAAGGACCTATACCGCCCAGCTCGGTGAAGTCTCCCACGACCTCGGGGTGGCCAGGGTCGACGTCAAGGCCATCGAAGGCATCGCCCTGGGCGCGCACGGGGTCGTCCTGAAGCAGATCTAGCCGGGCCCCGGGCAAAGCGGCCCAAGCCTTCCTTCCCGCACCACCCGTCTCCCGGGTCAAAGTGCCCCAGCCCTTCCCTGGGCGGGGGCACTTGGCGTGCCCATCTAATTCTTTTCTGGTACCGCCGAGGCCGAGCAGGGACTGCGTCTTGTGCCCGGCCCAATCCCTCCGCCCCTCGGCCCCGTACCAACTAGCGGAGTTCGACCGGGGCGTTGCCCTGCGGTCTCAGAAGATCGGAGCCGGACATGTGGGTTCGAGGGATCATCGGCACTGTACTTTGCGTGGTGGGCGGGGTATGGGTGGCGCAGGGCACCGGCGCGCTGCACGGGTCGGGAATGACCGGGCACGGCCAGTACACGGCCCTGGGTACCATCGTGATCGTCATCGGCCTGGTGATGGTGATCTGGGCGGACCAGGCCCGCAGGAGCCACCAGAAACAAGCCTGACTGTCCCCGCCCAAGGCCGGTGCCGGCCGCACTTCCCTCCGGCAGTGGGCGGGCTCGCGGGCTAGTGCGAGACGGGATTGAGCACATGGCCGCCCGGCCCGTAGTAGCCCGGGCCGTCGGGGCCATCCGAGTCATAGGAGGAGTAGGGGGCCTCGTACAACTGACCAGTAGACGGATCTTCGACCAGTTGCTGGCCGTTGATGATGTCGTCGAAGTTGGCCTCTTGGGCGCTCTCGGCCTGCCACTGCTGGTTGAGCCGCTGGATATCAGCCAGGTCCTGGACAAAGCTGTGCTGCACGGCCCCCATCATCTCGATGAGGCCCCCGTTGACCGAGTTCCACAGGGTGGTGGTGGCCAACCCGATCCGTTCCACACCGAAGGTGCCTACGGCCCCGCTGTCGGTGAGTATGTATACCAGCCCGTGCACCGCCTTGCCCTGTTGACGGCCGAGGAACTCCTCGTACTGCTGGCCCTGCACACTGCCCGTCGAGAGCTGCTGGTCGGGCAGCCGGGTGATGGACAGCACACTGGTGACCGTGATGCCCTCCACCTGGAATATGTGCGCCAGAGCCAGAGGAGGGTTGTCGTACTGGGGCGGTACGCCGAAAAACAGGTAGCTGACACCGGCGTTGTTGTCGTAGCCGTGCAAGTCGAGGTTGTCCTGGTGCTCGTCGAGGACGCTCCAACCCGGGGGCATGATGTAGGTGAAGCTCTGGTCCCGGAAGATCTGGAAAAGCTCGGCCGAGGCGGGGCGGTAGCAGGACCTGACAGCGATGAGCTTGGACGAGTCCGCCGCCCACCGGCCGGGGGGTGCCCACCAGGCCGAGAACACCGCCTCTTTGGAGCCGAACTGGGTGCGGACGGCCAGCAGCACCACCCTCGCTTCACCCGCAAGGACCGCCCCGGCGCCGCTCAACTGGATGGAGGCCTGCGGTAGCCCGGTGGCGTTCGGCTGCATCTTGAACCTGAGGGACACGCCCTCTTTCAGCAGCGCGTCCTGCTCGAAGCGCATGTAAGAGGAGAAGAAGCCGGCCGTGGTGAGCCCGCTGGTAAGGGCGGCGGGGTACAGCAGCGCCGCCTCGGTGCCGGTGGCGTCCTTTGACACTTCGATCGTGCCACCCATGGTCGATAGTTCCCATCCAGGCGGGACGCCGACCCGGAAGCCCTGGTACGGGTCATAGGTGAGCGGCAGCGAGCAAGCGGGCGCGGCCAGGGCCGGCGTGGTCGCACTGGCCTGCGAGGTCGCACTGGCCGGGGGCACAGCCGCCGTGGCCGAAAGGCACCAGGCGGCGGCCGCCGACAATAGGCCGGCTCGCCGCCTGCGAGCCCCGGCGCACCGCGAACTTGACATGACCGAACTGTGCATTCCCCTCAGACAATAACTCAGGTTAGGCATACCATACAAAATGTAGGGGCAATACCAAGTGGCGGCCTTAGGCCTTGAGGGCAGTTTGCCTTAGTGGAATGGGACATCCGGCCCTAGTGACCCCTCCAGGCCTGCTCTTAGTGTTATCAGCGTGCAGATAAGAACGCTACAGAGCCATCCAGACGGGTCACCTAACCACCCTCGCCGGACCAGCCGGAGCGTCAGGGGCTACGCCCGCGCCATGACCGGCGCGGCCTTCGCTCTCATGCTCGTCGCCACCGCGACCGCTACCGCATCGTCGGCCAGCGCCACCGCCACCCAGGCATACAGGCAGGCCGCCGGCAAGGCTGTGTCGTTCTCCGGCCACTACAAGGGCAATGCTGCTCTGCTCATAGACAACGGCGCCGTCACGATCTCATCGGTCACGGGCAAAGGCACGGGCACCCTCGTCGGCGCCAGCACGATCAGCGGTAAGGGCACTTCGTCCTCCTCGGCACAGTGCGACCCCTTCACCGGTACCGGGACCATCGCGGGCGCCGCCGCCAAGCTCAGCCTGAAAGTGGTCGAGTCCAAGTCCAGCGGCTGCAGCAGTGGTGAGAGCGGCCCGGTAACGGTGACGTTCACGGGCCTCGCCCAAGTCACCGGGGGCACGGCCAAGGCCAAGGGGGCCAGCGGCAGCCTCAAGTTCAACGGCTCTCTCAAGCTCGGGGGCACAAGCGGCTCTCAGAACGGCTCCTACACGGTCGTCCTCACCGGGAAATTGACGCTCAAGGGCTAACCCACAACTCGGGGACCGGAATTTCGAGTGAAACGAATGAAAATGATCCGAACGAAAAGAGGAGATAGCAGTATGAACAAGCTCATGACAAGGATCGGCCTCGGGACAGTGGCTATGGGCCTGGCCACGATGACCATCGCCTTCGGCAGCGCCGCAGCATTTGCGGCCCCGGTTACGGCGGCCGCCCCCACGACGACCACCACGCTCGGGCCGCCGGCTCAGGGCACGGGTGTGCACAAGGTGTTCCTGTACGTGGACACCATCACCGGAGGCGGCTCTCCGACGCCGGCTGCCGGCTGCGCCCAGACGAACCTGTTCCAGCCCGGCCAAGTTGTCGTGTTCCGCATGGACGGTGTCAATGCCGCCGCCGGTGGCATTGACCTCACGCCCGCCACCGTCCTCAACGCCTACGTAAAAGTGCCTGGACTGACCCGGATCCCCCTGGTTTACGGCACCCACGGCAAGGCGTCTTACTGGACCGCAGCCTGGACCGTAGGGAAGACCTACCCGATGGGGATCGTTGACTTCTGGGTCCACGTCACCACCACGGCGGTCCCGGCAACGACGACGTCACCGGCAGTCCCCCAAGAGGCCGGCACCTTCAGCCAGGTCGGCCTGGCGCCCCCGTCACAGCTCACGATCGTCAAGGCCTAGGGGTTAACACACCTTTCCTCGGCAGGGTGGCTGCCTGCCGGTCTGTTGACCGGCAGGCAGCCACCCTGTTTAGTTCCGGGCGTCTATTGCCCCGGTGCGTTCAGCACAATCCCGTCACACCCATTGACCCGACGCGGGCGGCTCTAGATAGCTTTTGCCCCTAACTCAGAAAGGGAAACCTTTATGACACTGCAATTGAGAAGCAAGAAACTCGGAACCATCCTGGTCGCAGCGGTGACAGCGGTGCTGTTCCTCGGCTCCGCAGCCGTGAGCTCCGCCCAGGGCTCGGCGACGGCACCAACTTCAACGACGGCACCAACTTCAACGACGGTGCCCAGCTCAGCCAACCCGGCGACGACCGTCCTACAGTCCCCCGCCATCCCCGGCGTCTCCCCGCTGCCCGGCCCGGTGGTCGGCCCCGCCCAGCCCAGCGAGAACATGGGGATCCTCGACGTGACCCCGGACCAGGGCGTGGCCGGCACCCCCATCACCATTTCGGGCTCCCAGCTGGCGCCCAATGCCAAGGTCGAGCTCACGTGGTCGACGGCCGACGCCACCTGGCAGGTACAGACCGAGCCCGACACCGTGAACTACCTGGGCCGGTCCGACACGCTGCTCACCGTCGCCCTGGCCACGACGACTACCGACGCCAGCGGCTCGTTCAAACTATCCCTCAAGGCGCCGGTCGACTGGGGCGGGGTGCATGACATCTACGCCGTGGTCAACGGGACCGAGGTCGCCCACGGCGGTTTCATCACGCTGCGGACGGTTACCGTCAGCCCGACGAGCGGGCCGGTAGGCACGCCGATCACGATCACCTATAGCGGCCTTGGCCCCACCTTCTACACGGGCGGCGCCTCCTTGCTCTACGACAACCACTACGTGGGCGAGCTCATGGCCAACTGGACCCGGGGCACAGCCCAGGTGACGATCCGGGCGGCGGGGTCGGTGGGCAAGCACGTCATCCAGATCGGTAACGCCATCAGCTACCTCTACCTGAACGTGCCCCAGTCGCCGATCCCCTACACCAACGGCGCCAAGCTCATCTTCACCGTGACCCAGGACAAAGTGGCTCCTGGTCCCTCCATCGACTGGCCCGTCAACGTCGCCCCCACGGTCAGTGCCCGCACAACCCTGGACGCCAGTGGCCTGGCTGTAACGAGCAACGTGGACGCCACCCTGGCATCGACGAGCGGACCGGTGGACACCAAGGTCGCGCTCAGCGCAACGGGTCTGTCGTCGTCCGCCCCCGTAAGCCTGGTCTGGTCGACGGTCGTGGGTAACCGCGTCGACTGCGCCAGCACGTGCTGGATATTCGCCTCTACGCCCCTGGGCTCGGCGGCTCCCGCCGGCGGCTCGCTGCAGAGCACCATAACCGTCCCCGACGGACTGGGTGGCTGGCACGTTGTCCAGCTCATGCAAAGTGGCCAGCTGGTGGCGCAAGTACCGTTTTACGTGAAGGAGAGCGTCGTCGGCCAGGGCGTGTCCTCGCTGTTCCTAAAGGAGGGCCAGTCCTTCACCATCCACTTGGAGGGCGTGGGCTGGACGCAGCTGGACAACACCGTCGGTGTCGATTACGACAACAGTTACATCGGTTACGGCTGCGGTTTCAACTCCAATGGGGACGTCCTCCTGCACCTCAATGCCACCGGGGGCCCGGGGGTCCACTTGATCGACATGTACCCGATGCTCTACTCGCTGTCGCCCTCCTTCGCCAACACCCCGTACGGGATGGTGCCGGTGCTCACCTATGCAAAGGACTATCCCGGCCTGGCCCTCGGTTACCAAATGCCGGCCATCCGCCTGGCCATAACAATCGTCAAGTAAGCACGGCAGTCAACTAAGCACGGCCGCCAAGCCGGCGCCGCCGTCAGCTAAACGCAATCCAACGTACCCGTCGACAAGCCTCGCCTCCCGCCTTGCGCCAGGGGCGAGGCTTCGACGCGCATGACGCGGGCGACGCCGGCAGGGAGCCACCAGTTCCAACGCCCCGCCAGCAACATCAGGCTCGGCATCAGCAGGCCCCGCACGACGGTGGCATCAAGCAGGACGCCCAGTGCCAACCCGGCCCCCAGCTCCTGCAGGCCGGCCACGCGCCCGCCCACGAGGCCGCAGAGGGCGCCGACCATTATTACCGCCGCCACGCTCACCACCCGCCCCGTGCGCGACAAGCCCTCGGCTACGGCACGGCCGTTGTCAACCCCCCTGTCCCAGGCTTCCCTCATGCGGGTGACGAAGAAAACCTCGTAGTCCATCGACAGTCCGAACAGCATGGCGAACAAGAAAATGGGGACCCAGCCTTCGACCTGCGACACGCGATAGAGGCCGAGAAAGTCGGCGCCTAGGCCGAACCGGAAAACCACGACCAGCAAACCATAAGACGCGCCAACCGAAAGCGCGTCGAGGAGCAATGCCATGAGCGGTAGCAGGAGGGACCGGAAAGCTCGGAGCAGCACCATGTACTCGAGGCCCGCCACGACGAGGACGACCCAGGGAAAGCTGCCATAAACGCGGCTCAGGAAATCGGCGCCTTGAGCCGGGGCGCCGCCCACATAGGCCCGTACGCCGGGCGGGAAATGGGCCGCCGGCAGCATTTGGGCGCGGACGAGGTGAACAAGTTGTTGGGACACTTCAGCCCCGAAGTCCGCCCGCTCGATCACCACCGTGCGGCGGTACCGGCCCGAAGAGTCGACGTAGGGCGGGCGCGTGCCGATGGCGACCACGAACACGTCCGGCTGGTCGAGGAGCTCATGAGCGAGCCGGAGCGTGGCGGCATTGACCGCGGGCGTGAGCGCGCCATGGGGCACCCCCGGATCGAGCACCACCTCGATGGGAGTGATCACCCCGGGCCCAACCCGGTCGCGCAGCAGCGCCAGGCCACGATCGGCCTGGATGTCGGGCGGGACGGCCGTGACCGACGCCGGCGTGAGCTGGAGCCAGACCACGGGCACGGCCGCGGCAAGCAGCACGGCCGTTGCCCCGATGCCTACGGCGACGGGCCGGCGCATGACCATGTGCGCCAGCCTTGACCACAGGCCGTGCTCGGCACCCTCTCCGTGACCGTGCCCGAGGGGGCCGAGCGCAGCCATGCCCCGGCGGCCGAGGAGGCAGAGCAGGGCCGGCTGAAGCGAGAGGGCGGCCAGGACCGAGACGACGGGGACCAGAAACCCGGCCGCCCCGAGCGAGCGCAGGAACGGGACCGGGATTATGAAAAGCACGCACAGACCGATGGCGACGGCGGCACCTGACAGCACAACCGTGCGACCGGCGGTCGCCATGGTGGCGACAATGGCGTCCTCGACCGGGCGGCCCTCGTCGGCCAGTTCCTGACGGAACCGGTGGACGATCAGCAGCGAGTAGTCGATGGCCAGGCCGAGGCCGATGAGCTGGACCAGGTTGGGCACATAGAGCACCATCAAGAACTCGTGGGCTAGGCCATAGATGATGGCCAGCGCAGCCGAGGTGGTGCACAGGGCCACGACGAAAGGCACCAGCACGGCCAGGGAGAAACCCAGGGCCAGGGTCAGAAAGACCAGCGCCGCGGCCACGGCGATGAGCTCGCCGACGTGCAGGTCCCCGTCCAGTACCGGGGACAGGTCGTGCTGGACGGCGGGCGCGCCGGTTACGTAGGCGCCCGAGATCCCGGCCGCTCCCAAGGCCCGGCGGAGAGGACCGGTATAGGCGGCCGCCTGCTGCAGGTCGAGGCGCGAACCGATATTGCCGTAGAGGATCCCCGAGCCCCTCTGCAAGGCCGACGCCTGGCCGGTGGGCACCGCCCGGGCGGCCACGGCGAAACGTTGGTCCAGGGCGCGTACAACGCTCGGCGATGCGTCCGGCTCGGCGAAGACAACCGTGAAGGTCCCCTCTATGTTCTCGCCGAAACGTTGGGTGAGTATGGTGTTCGCCTCCTGGGAACCGGTACCCGGTACAGCCAGGGAGGTCGACAGGAGCCCAGGCAGGCGAGCCGTCGAGAACAGCCCGACGACGACCACAGCGGCCCAGCACAGCAGGACGGCGACGCGCCGGCGGGCTACGGCCCGGGTCCAGCGCTCGAGCATTGGTGCAGTGTAAACGTTGGCCGCCGCCGCGGGCACCGCGTGCGCTACCGGCCGCGATCACGACCTGGCCTGCTCCAACTCCCGCTCCACCGGGGCCGGGCCGGCCCCGTGCCCCGGCCTTCTGGCGAACAGGGCGCGGTCCAAGATGATGTACTGGGCTACCCACAGGGCGCCGTAGGTGGCCACGCTGGCCACCAGGTCGGCCACCGTACGCACGCCGCTAGGCCACCCCTGGTGGGCCGTCCACCCGGCAACGGCATGTACCGCCAAGCTGGAGGCGATCAGCTCGACCAGGGAGAGCACGCAGAACGGCACGACCTCCCGGGCCAGGGAGCGACGGTCGTTGCGGTGCCAGACCCACCGCCGGTTGAGCTCGAACGAAGGGATCGTCCCAAGCCCGGTCCCCACCAAATTGGCCCATCCGGCCGGCCAATGGCCCACCACGACGAGCAGGGCCAGGCAGGTCAAGCCGACCGTTGTCGAGATGGCGGAGACGGCGGCATAGCGGACCAGGCTGACCAGCCGGGCCCGCCAGGCGTGGACGACGACGCGACCAAGCAGACCGCGAAGAAGACGGGGTGTCATGCCCCAAGCCTCACCTCGCTCCCTCAAGGGAACCTGGGTGCCCACTGAGAAGGCCCGGGGACATCCACTTGCACACCGCACCGGTGTTCAACTGCTTATCGCGACCAGGGCACTGGCATCGTCGTAAGCGGTGCCAGTGCCCTGGTTTAGCCGGCGGCGGCCCGCCCGGGCTCAGGGCCCAGGGCACTTCGCAGCGCCGCCGCGATCTGCTCCGGCGTCAGGTCGCCCAGAGCCGCGGCCAGATCCGGGTCGTCGATCGTCGTGGTCACTTCGCCGAGCCTGATGTGGACGGCGCGCGCCCGAGGTGGGGCGTCGCTTGTGGTGCTGAGCGGCGTTTCTGCCAGCGTCGCCTCGACCAGGTCCGCGCTCACACCGAGGGCCTGAAGGGCCTTGGTGGCCTGGCTGGCTTCGTCCGCCAGGATGGCCAGGAGCAACTGGCCGGTGGTCACCGGGGCCACGCCGGCAACCTGGCGTGCCCTCTGCATGGCCTCGACGAGGGCCGGCGACCTCGGCTCCAGAGGGGCAGGGCCCTTGGCGACGACCTCGAGCACTCTCGCTCGCACCTCGTCGGCGCCGACCCCCAGGACCTGGACGACCGACGAGCCTTTGGCCTCGGCCGCCCGCAGGACCCCGAGCAGGACGTGCTCGGTACCGATGTAGTTGTGACCAAGGCGGAGCGCTTCACGCAGCGACATTTCGAGGGACTTTTTCGCCTGTTGACTGAAGGGCACCTTGGCGGCGCCCTCCCCGGGCTCGGCGGCGATCACGCCGGCAACCCTCCCCCTGACCTCGTCCAGTCTCACCCCGAGCTGGCCGAGGACCTTGGCGGCGACGCCTTCCCCCTGGATGAGGCCGAGGACGATGTGCTCGGGCCCTATGAAGCTGTGATGAAGGCTGCGGGCCTCGTCCTGGGCAACCACCAGCACCCGTCGCGCCCGGTCAGTGAAGCGTTCGAACATACGCCTATCATAATTTTTCAACAGTTACCCTGTCAAGACAGTGCTATATGATAGGGTTGGCCACCGTGACAATCGGTACTCCTGAGGACGGCCGCGAGTTCGACTGGGACGGCCTTCTCTCCCATCTGGCCGAGCAGCCCCAAAGAGAGGGTTGGGTGACACTGGACGAGGCGGTCAACGCATGCGGGGTGGCCCGCTCGACGCTGCGCTCGTGGTACCGGAGCGGTCAGCTGCCGTCCCGGATGGTGCCCGGGATCCACGGGCCGCAGCGCCTGGTGCCACTCGACGCGGTGGTCGACCGGGCGCTCCGATCGTCGCGTGTGCGCCGCCAGCTCGAGCATTCCCGCTCGCTTGAGGCTGAGGTCGACGAGCTACGCCGGCGCCTGGACGCCATCGAGCGCCACCTCGGCCTCGGCCTGTTGTGACCCCGGTCCCTCTGTGACGTTGTCATGCCGGGCCTCTGATTGGGTTGGGTACATCCAGTCCCGCTGCGCCGCTCTCGTCCTGTCCAATCGCGTCGTCGACCTGGACGGCACGATCACCACCAACGTCGGACCGGCTCGCCCCGAAGCCTGCAATGGCAGCGTGGGCTGGGACTGGAACGTGGGCATAGGCCTCGACGTGAAGAGCGGGTGCAAAACGGACGGTACGACGTGCAGTTTGAAAGCGACGTCCTCGTCGCAGGGTTGGGACCAGGTCTGCCTCGAAGGTGGTTCGGGCTTCGGGGGGAGTCCTGCGATTATTACGACGTACTGGGCGATGGCACGTCGGTCATTGACGGGTACGTTACGGACCGGGACAAACAGGGTGTGGCCGGCACTGAGGTGAGGGCGGTGGGCGACGGCGGTGGCAGCGCCCTGAGCGGGAGCGACGGCTACTACGCCATCGTCGTGAAGCCGGGCAGCTATCACGTCGTGCCGTCCGGCGGGCCGCTCCCTAACGACCCCGTCCAATTAACGGTAATGCCCGGCCAGCCTGTCGACCAGGCCGTGACCGACGCGCCCCTGGCGTCGATATGCGCCGAAAGCATAAGCCGGATCTGGCCCCAGGGCTACCTCAATGGCCCCGACGCGCTCCCCGTGGACATTACGACCGACGCCAACGGCCACTACAAGTTCGGCATTACGGTCGGCAGCCGACCAGGGGTGTGGCGGTTGCAGGCGTGGGCGGAAACGAACGAAGGACTGGCCCTGGGCCCGACGGCGTCGGAGACCAAGGCCGTGACGTTCACCAGCCTCGGGCCGGCACGGCTCAGCAATTTCGTAGGCGAAGTGAACCTGATCGCCGGAACCACCGAGGAAACTGTTCGCAGCTCCGCAGCGGGCTTACCCTGTTGGCCAGGTCTCTTACGGACAGCGAGGGCTTTCGTCGCTAGCCTGCACGGGCCACCAGCCAGAGCGGTCAACGGCTATGCCTACCGTGGCGTGGCTGACATTGGCCCCCAGGTGCAACGTGGGGCCCCAAACCCGGTCAGCGGTCCGCACGTCCGTCGCAACGCCCTCTTGCAGCCGCGCTCTGCGAGGGCCTCTTTGGCGACCTGGCTTGCCGCCTGCCCTCGTCTGGCCGAGGGAGGTCGACCGACCAGGCGTGTGGCACCGGTCCGGTCGTCTCACCGCTGGCCGGGGGTTCCGCCCAGTTGTGCCCAGCCGAGAATGACGTGCCCGGCCCCCCGACGGCCCGAACTGGGCCCGCTCGGTTACGACAGCACTTGACTGCCAGTTGGCCCAAGTGACAAGGGACGGCTCCTGCTTCCGGTCGACTGCCCTGTGCACGCGCCCTAAACGCCGGTTATGGACGGCATAGTACTAAGGCCACGGCCCACAAAGCTCGATATTATGGGCGGTTCAGCGAGCCGGCGTTATGGCGCGACACTATGTACGCGAAAACCTCCGGAAACTCTTAGGTTTCCGACGCACAAGGGAATGAGAACCGTCGTTATCGCGTCGATTCCTCTTGACCCTTCGGCATTTCTCGGCCATGCATAATGGGAGGTTCGGCGTGCGCCTTCAGGCAGAGGCCGTGGCGTAGCGAAGTACTCCTTCGAGGTAGCGGCGAGCGATGCGGGTTTGGACAAAGCACGAAAGCGGGCCTCCCAGGCGCGTCGCCCCAGTAGCGGGCCGCGAGAACGCCATGATCTCGAAGCTGACGGTACCCGTCTTCCGTGCTTGGTCACGTGGAAGGGGCCCAGCCGGAGGTCCCGAAGCTCAGGTCGACTCGCCCGTTGGTCGGCAGCCGCCCGACGACCTCGTCCGGGCCGTCGGCGAGTCGAAGTCCCCCGGGGACGATCCCACAGGCGGAGTGTCGCCGCCCGTGGGATCTGCGCCCGATCAGATGATCCTGCTGCCAGACGTGCCCACTTTGGAGCAATGGGCCACGGGCGCCGACGTAAAAGCGTGGAGAACCATCTCCGGCAACAGCCTGGCCGTGCCCGAAGGGGCCTTCGAGGAGTTCGGCTGGGGCTGTGGACCGGGCTTCCCCCCTCTCACCACCCAGATCCCCGGCTCCTGCTGTTGACTTTTGCCGCTGTGGCTGGCCGACGTCAGGGCTCGGCTGGCCTTCTCCGAGTACGGGCCCCACCGCCACCCGCCAGGCCCGGCCCCAGCGGGCCATTATGGACTTCCGTGGCCGCTGGTCCTGAGAGCAACCAGAACGCATATAGAAGTGGAGGATCTGTGCCAGACCAATCGGGAGCGGTACCGTTCGGGTCCCGCAATACGGATGGGATCGTCCACCGGCGTAGCCCTTTCTCCGTCGCCGTCACCGTCGAACGTCTGACCGAGGTGGTCGGCGCGGCCGGCGCCAAGCTCTTCGCCGTCATAGACCACAGCGGCGAAGCCCGGCGCGCCGGCCTGACGCTGCGGGACACCAAGGTCGTCGTCTTTGGGAACCCGTCGGCCGGCACCCCGGTGATGCAAGCGTCACCCCTGGCCGCCCTCGACCTTCCCCTCAAGGTGCTGGTCTGGGCCGACGACCAGGGATCGGTCTGGATGAGCTACCTCGAGGGCCAATGGCTGGCGGAGCGGCACGGCATCGCTGCCGACCTCGCCCGGCCGCTCTCGGCCGTCGACACCGTCACCGGCCGGGTCGCCGCCGAGGCTTGAACGCGGCCTGCCGCCTCGCGCCCACAGGGCCCTTATAGCGCTGACGGGCACGAGCGCGCCCCGCTCGCTCGCCGTCCGGGCGGGCCCGGCGAGAGCAGCCTGGAACCGCCGGGCGGCGTCGAGGTGGTCGCCGGTCCAGATCATCCGCACCGCCACAGCACTGGCGCGCCCGTCCTTTCCCAGCAGGTCATGGCGAACGGCGTCGACCAGGCGCTGGTCGGCATCCTCGTCCCGCGCCAGCGGCGCCGGCACGTCGGTCCGGCCGGTGAGGCTGGCGGCCAGGTCGCGGTACCAGCCCACCACGGTCGCCGTGGTCGCCAACAGCTCCCGGCTGGCCGCCGCCCGGTCACCGCCCCCGTCTCCCTCGTCCCTCTGCCACAAATCGACGGCTGCGTCGCCCGCCAGGCGCAGGCCCACCACCCCGGTGACGAGGGCCGTCACCTCGGCCAGGGGGACCGGTTTGGCTCCCCGTTCGGCGAGGTAGCTACGGAAGGCGTCGTCGAGGCGGCGGGCGGCGGCGGCCGAACGATTGGCCTGGGTGGCCGGGGGCTGATGCGCGGGGACGCTCCCGTCGGCTCCCCCCACGCCAAACTCCACCGCGCCGGCCAGGTAGCCGGCGCTGTCTTCATAGGCCTCGGTCATGGCCACCCCCAGCGCCCCCGCCGCCCCGCGGGGCCAGAAGAGGGCCCCGACCAACAGGCTGACGGCGCAACCTATGGCGATGTCCTCGACCCGCAGCAGGCCGACCCGCCATCCCGCGGGCTGGACGATGTTGAACAGGATGACCAGTACCAGCGTGAACCCCGCCTGCCCGGCGGCGAAAGAGATGACCGCCGGCGCCGCACCGGCCAGGAGGATGGCGATGGGCAACAGCAGCCACAACATGATCGCGTTGGTACCGATCAAGGCCAGGATGGCGGCACCGATAGCGAAACCGGCCACGGTACCGAGTAGGCCCCGGACCGCGTTCTGGCCGGTGTTGAGAGCGTTGGAGCGCAGGACCGACAGCGTCCCGAGCACGACCCAGAAAGAGTGCTGCACGCCGGTCAACCTGGCCACCAGTACGGCCAGGCCGAGACCGATAGCTCCCCGCAGGCTGTTGTGCAGCCACACTGAATGGCTCTCGAGATGGGAGCTGGCCCGCTGGCGGGCGGCCAGGATGGTGTTGGGCAACCCGAGTGGTTGCCGGCCCAGGAGGCGTGCCAACCAGCCCCGTCGCTCGGCCGCCGCCGATAAAGCGATGTTGGAGGCGAGCTGGGTAACGGCAAAAGTCAGCTCCTGTGCCCGGAAACTGGGGTCGAGGGAGCTTACAAGCTCCCTTTTGTCCTTCGCCCCGTCCCCCGCGCCGTCGCCCGCCGCTGGTCGTGCGGGCGTAGCCGTTCGAACGACGGGGAGCTCGATGGCGGCGGTCTGTTCGACCCGGGCCAGCGCTTGGTGCAGTTCCGCCAGCGCCTGTTCGAGCGCCTCGGGCCCCCCGGCCGGAGCGCTCATGAGCGCCACGCCCCGGTCGAGCACCTCCCCGGCCCGCAACTTGACCTGGCATGCAGCCGCATTTACCGGTGCCCCGAGCGGGCGCGGCGCGGAATGGGTGACGACGGCGTCCAGCCACAGCAGCTCGTCTACCAGCCGCACGACGGCGCGTGAGCCGGTGCTCAGCCCTGTCGGCCGGTAAGGGGTGGCGAAAAAGGTCCGGCGGAGCGCCTCGACCGAAACCCGCGCCTTGCGTACCGCCTCGTGGTGCTCGGCTTGCCGCGTCGCCTCGTGCAGCGCGGCGCCGCCCCCTACATCATCGTGGCCTACATCATCGTGGCCTGCATCGTCGTGGCCTGCATCATCGTGGCCGGCCGCTGACGCCCCACCGAGGACGTAGGCGACGTCCGCCCGCAACCGCTCGGCCAATGCGGTGCAGGCCGCCATCACCGAGCCCCGGAGGGGGTCCCGAGACGGTGCCGGCCAGAGCACGGCGATGGCGATCATCGCCGCCCCGGCCGCCATTCCCCAACCGGCGAGCCGGTCCAGGATGGACGAGGCCGGCGCGGCCAGGGAGGCCGGGAGGATAAAGGCCAGCAGCAGCGCTGTCGCCGCCGCCGCCAGCACCGAGCTGACGACACCTGCGAACAGGACGGCGAAGCCGACCACGGCCATGGCCAGCGCCGCCAGCCAGGCCGCTCTGGAGGCGAGGGTGCCGATACAGATGAAGACCCCGCCCACAACGGCGAGCGCCGCCTGTTCCTGCAGCCGGACGCGCACGGGGCCGCGGAAGTCGACCAGCAGGACCATGGCGAACGCGCCAAAAGCGGCAAACGTGGCGACCGAAGGGTTGCCGACGACCTTATCCCCGATGGCGAACATCGCCGGCATCACGATGGCGGCCCGGGCTGCCCGGCGCAGCGCGGCCAGGTCCCGGTCTCGTCGAGCGAGCCACTCCATCGGACCATTGTGGTCCTTTGCCAGCCGACAACGCTACGACCTAAAGCGTGGACCTCTGCGATGGTGGCAGGGGCTCTACCCGAGGAGGGCACGGTCGGCGTAGTCGTAACAGCGCCCAACGCGCCCTGAGAAAAATACGCTGGCCGCCATCGAGCGATCTCCTACGACATAATCGTGCCAAAACCTGCGGTGCCGGCCCAGACGTGTTCCTGACAAATCGCCTGGCCTTAACGCAAAGTGCATATCAGGGCCTAACCTGTACTGGGGATCTTCGGGCCTTTTGCGAGCTTTCGCTCGCCCGAGCCTGATCGTCTCAACCTAAATGTACATTTAAGGAGGGCACACGTGCCCATGTCCCGAGTTAGCACTACTACTAATACTACGCAACAGGTACCGAAGGCCACGTCCTGGAATACGGTAGCGAGTTATGCCACCTACCTCGAAGCGCAAGGCGCGGTTGACCACCTCGAAGCCAGCCTCTTTCCCGTTCAGAAACTGGAAATTGTTGGCTCCGGGCTGCGGACGGTGGAACGCGTGACCGGGCCAATGAGCTTCAACCGTACCGTCCTCACGGGGGCGGCAAGCGGGGCTTGGATAGGCCTGTTCGTTGGCTTCCTAATTGCTTTGTTCACTTCCGGGGCAGTCTGGCTGGGGCTCATCTTCGGCGGGCTATGTATTGGCGCGGTGTGGGGCGCGCTCTTCGCTCTGAGTGCCCACTGGTACACAAGAGGCCACCACAATTTCTCTTCTCTGCACAGCATCGTGGCGACCCGGTACGACGTAATCGCGCTCGACGCTCTGGCCGACCAGGCCCGTTCGGGTCTAGGCCTGTCTTGAGCACGCCCGCCGGCGCATCGTGGCGCCGTCAAGTTCTCCGTTCAACTGGCGAGAAGTTCTCTGGCGTCGGTGCCCGCCAGCGTCCGGCGGAGCTTGGTTAGAGCGTCGTGCTCGATGCGTCGCACCCTGTCGGCGGAGAGGTCAAGGATCTGGCCCACCACAGCCTGTGTTCGCGGCTCGCCCCGATCGATGCCATAGCGCAACGTGAGGACCCGTCGTTCAGCTTCGGGGAGAAGCCCAAGGATGAGCTCGACATGGCTACCGAGCATCGCTTGGGCAACCAGGTCGACAGGTGACGCCGAAGCTGAACTGGGGACGAGGTCGGCCAAGGTCGTTGCCCCGTCCTCGCCGATGGGGGCGTCTAGGCTGACCGGGTCGTTGTCGTAACGGAAAAGCTGAGCCAGCGTCCTTTCGTCCATGTCCAATGCCTCGGCCAGGGCGGAAAATGTGGGAGGCACACCCTGATCGGCTTCGAGTTCGGCCCTCAGACGCCGGGCCCGGCGGATCTCATCGCCGACGTGAGCGGGGACGCGCACCGTCCGGGCTGTGTTCTCGATGGCGCGGCTCACTGATTGGCGTACCCACCAAGTGGCGTAGGTCGAGAACTTGAAGCCTTTCCGCCAGTCGAACATTTCGACGGCATGCATGAGGCCGAGGTTCCCCTCCTGGATAAGGTCCAAAAGCGGCAGCGACGACCACTGGTATTTGCGGGCGACGGAGACAACTAGGCGAAGGTTCGAGTTGATGAAGAGCTCTGTCGCCCGGTCTCCCTCCGCGCCCAGTTGACGAAGCTCACCCTGGTGGCGTGGCGAAAGGTCACCGCCTCGGGCAGCAAGTTGCGCTTTGGCGGCGTACCCGGCCTGGATGGCCTGGCCCAGGCGCATCTCATCCGTTTTGGTGAGCAAGGGGAAGCTACCTGCTCCCTCAAGGTACAGACCAATTAGGTCGGGGCCGACGGCTATTGCCCCTTTCGGATCCCGCAACCCGTGCTCGGGGACGGTAAAGAACGAAGGCTCGACGGTGGTCATGGCACTCTCCTACCTCAGGCGCTGCGATTATCGCGTTACCGTGGTCCCGAGTACCGCCCCCAGCCAGGACTTTCGTGGCCCAACACGGTCGGGGTCTTTCCGTGTCACCTTGACCGTACACCTTTTCACTACCGTGCGGGCGTCTGAGTAAAGAGCTACAGGCTGCGTTCATCCCCTTTCCAACCGAAATCTCTAATTACCCGAGGTCCCGTTCAGGCTTTCAAGAACTGGGCCGCCCAGCGCCGGCACAGCCCGATAGGACCGTCCCCGGCGGCTAGCAAGGGGTGGGGTAGGTGGCACTTGGTGGCTCACCGCGAAGCTCGACAACCGGGCCCGGGAAGGCACGCGACCGCCGTAACCAGTAGCCCGGCATTGGCCGGCGGCGTCGAAGCAGAAACCGTGGAAGCCGCACTCCAGCACATCGCCCTTTACCCGGCCGACGTGGCCCAGGTGGGCCCCCAGGTGCGGGCACCAGGCTCGGGCCACGCCGAGGCGTCCCGAGGCGTCCCGCCACACGACCAGATCGTCCTCGCCAAACCGGACCGGGCGGGCGGTGCCGGCGGGAACGCCGGCGGAAGTTCACAGGGCAAACCAGCCCCACGGCAACAGGACCGACCGTCGGGCCGGGCGGTTACGCTCGCCTTGTGCCCGTCCACCTGAGCCTGGACTATCACAGGCAGCACTTCGTTGCTTCCTATGTGCTCAACGACAGCCTGGGCCGGGAACTGCGCTCCCAGTACCCGTCCCTGGGCTCGACCGCCATCGCCAAACATGGCTTGAGACAGTGGCTGCGCCTGCACATCCTGGCGCCCGAGTCACTGGTACTGCCGTCTCGAGCCGTCTTCCTGCTCTGGCACGAATTTGTGGGTAGCCGCGACTTCGACGATTTCGCCCACCACGCCTACGGGCACCTCGGAGAACGCAGGCCGAGCCCTGACGCCCTTAGACGCCGGCCCGTCACCACGGACACGGCAGGACTGGCGCTTAGCTTTGCCATGGCCTGTGCCGACGAAGGGGCTTTACCCGAGCACCCGTCCAACCTGCCCACCCTCTTCCGTGTGGACGACGCTCTGGCGCTCGAGGACGGCCAGCACTGGGCGCTCAACTGCGGCCACAGTGTTTGTCAGCCTAAGGACGGGCCCAGGTGCGTTTACCACGAGTTGGGCCCCCACATGCCTGATGAGCTGCCGAAGGAGGTTCGCTTCGGCGTGCCTCAGCCGTTCCCGCTCACAGGTCCCAGGCCTAGCGGCCCCCTCTTCGGGTACTGACACCGTTCCTGAACAGTGAGCAGGACTGAGCCCTGCGCACCGGGCGGCCCCGAACGGTCTTGGGCCACCTGGTCCCCGGTACTTCTGGTCGGCATTGTGGTCT
>PMWT01000138.1 GCA_003166025.1 Acidimicrobiaceae bacterium
CCGGTCCAGGACCCGATCATCGCCCCCAGAAAGGCGCCGGCCAAGAACTGGCCCTCGATGGCGATGTTGATGACGCCGGACCGCTCGCACAGGATCCCTGACAGCGAGCCGTAGACGAGCGGCGTGGCGCCGATCAGCGTCCCGGCGAGCAAGCTGACGAAGTTGAGCGTTCCCCCGCGCGCCGCCCAGGTGAGGAACGACCACAGGAAGACAATCGTGCCGAGCGTGAAGATGGCGAAGGTGCCGCGGCTGCGGGGCCACGTGTAGAGCAATGCGCCGAGGCCGGCGCAGACGAGCGCCAGGATGATCGATATCCACCGCACGTCCATCGTGAGGGGCGAGACGTTGACGGCGGGCGACTGCGTGAGGATGAAGGTGGAGTGCACCTTGCCGTCGACGCTGACGCCGAACGCCCAGAACATGATGACGGCCAGCAGCACGAGGAAGATCCCCATTCCGTGCCGGCGGCCGGCCGGGACGAGCCGGGCCTCGGCAGGGGCCATCTCGGCGGCGGTGACGGTGACGGCGCTCACGCTGTCCACCCCTTGGTGGCGATGCGCGCTTGACCTCCCCGCGCCTCACGCAGTCGGAACACTTCGCGCACAAGCGCGGGCGTGGCCACCATGAAGACGATCACGGCCTGGATCACCGTCGTGAGGTCGATCGGGATGCCGGTCACTGCCTGCATGTCGCGCCCACCGGAGATGAGCGCGGCGAACAGCAACGAGCCGAGGACGATGCCACCGGGGCTGTTGCGGCCCAAGAGCGCCACCGTGATGGCGTTGAAACCGGTGTTGCCGCCGTAGCCCGTGGAGAGCAAGAAGTCGGTGCCCGAAAGCGTCGCCATGCCGGCCATGCCGATGAGCGCTCCGGAGATCGTGAGCACGAGGACGGTGATGAGCCGCGCGTCCATGCCCGCCGTCTTGCCCGCGTCCGGGTTGAGGCCGATCACCTTGAAGGAGAAGCCGAGGCGGCTCCTTTGCATTAGCCACCAGACCACGAGCGCCATCGCCAGGGCCACGATCAACGAAAGGTTGACGCGCAGCGTGCTACCGAACAAATGAGGCATCTGAGCCGTGGTGGGCATCGTCTTCGAGATCGCGTTCGATTGCCCCGGCTGTTGGAAGGGGGAAATGGTGAGCAGCCACTCGAGCAGGTAGAGGAAGATGTAGTTGAGCATGATGGTCGTAATGACCTCATGGGCGCCGGTCGTGGCTTTGAGGATGCCGGGGATGAAACCGGCCACCGCCCCGCCGAGTGCGCCGGCGAGGACCACGAGCGGGATGTGGATGCCGATCGGTGCCTTGATCTCCGTGCCGACCCAGAGGGCGGCCACGGCGCCGGCGATCAGCTGCCCCTGGCCACCGATGTTGAACACCCCGGTGGAGAACCCGAGCCCCACGCCGAGCCCGGCGAGCATCAGGGGGGTGGCGGCCACGAGCGTCTCCGAGATCGGGTTGAAGGCTTGCGTGAGATCCTGCGCGTGGGGATTGAAGATCGAGCCCTCGACCAGCGCCGAGTAGGCGGCGGCGACGGTCGACCAACTCTCGCTAAAAGCATGTCCCGGGTTGCTCCCGACGTGCCCCCACGCCTGCAGCACTGGCGGGCTGGTGCAGAGGATCAACAGCGCCCCGAAGACGAGCGCCGCAACGATCGCGCAGACGGTGACCACGAGCGCGTTGGCCTCGCCGAGCCGGCGCAACAGGTCGACGGCCCGCGACCGTCGCGTCGCCCCGGTCGGCTCGCCCGAACGCTCCGGCTCAGCAGGCACGCCCGACTGACCGAGGTCGACGGTCCCCGTACCGCTGCTCATGAGGCCGCGCCTCGCGTTCCCGTGGTGGCGGCGTCCCCAGAGATGCCGGCCATCATCAGGCCGATCCGCTCCCGACCGGCGCTCGGGTCGACGACGCCCATGATCCGGCCCCTGTACATGACGGCGATGCGGTCGCCTAGGGCGAGCACCTCATCGAGCTCGGACGAGACGATGAGGACCGCCGTGCCCTGGTCACGCGCGGCGACGATCTGGTTGTGGACGTACTCGATCGAGCCGACGTCGAGGCCACGGGTGGGCTGCGACGCCACGACCAACTTAACCGGCCTGCCCAGCTCACGCGCCAGCACGACCTTCTGCTGGTTGCCGCCCGAGAGCGACGAGACGGGATCGTCGACCGAGCGGGCGCGGATGTCGAACTCCCGCATGCGCCGTTCCGCGTTCTGCTTGACAGCGCCGAGGTCCCGCGATGCCCGACCGGCGTACGGGGGATCTCCGTACATGTCGAGCACGAGGTTGTCCGCCAGGTCCATCGGGAGCACAAGGGCGTCCTTTTGCCGGTCTTCGGGCACGTGGGCTACGCCGGCGTGGAGGCGCTGGCGGGGCGTGGCGTGCGTCAGGTCCTTACCGGCTACGAGGATGCTGCCGCGCAGGGCGCGGCGCAGGCCCGTTATCGCCTCCACCAGCTCTGTCTGGCCGTTCCCCTGTACGCCGGCCAGGGCCACGATCTCGCCGGCGCGTACCTCGAGGTCGACGCCGTCGACAGCGATCAGGTCGCGTTCGTCGGCCACGGTGAGATCGCTCAGTTGGAGCACGACGTCGCCGGGAACGGCCAGGCCCTTCGTCACCGTGAGCTCGACGGACCGGCCGACCATCATCGAGGCGAGCTCCTGCTCGCTCGACTCAACGGGCGTGGTGGTGCCGACGACCTTCCCGCGCCGCATCACTGTCACCCGGTCGGCGATCTCGCGCACCTCCCTCAGCTTGTGGCTTATGAAAAGGATCGAGCGCCCAGTGGCCGCGAGCGAGCGCATGATGCGGAAGAGAGCCTCGGTCTCCTGTGGCGTCAAAACCGACGTCGGCTCGTCAAGGATGAGCACCTGGGCGTCGCGCTCGAGGGCCTTTAGGATCTCGACTCGTTGCCGGACACCAACGGGGATGTCTTCGACGACGGCTTCCGGGTCCACCTCGAGGCCGTACTCCGCCGACAGGCGGCGGATGTTCGCAGCCGCTTCTCGCCGGTCGTAGAAGACCTTGCCCTTCGTCGGCTCGAACCCGAGCACCACGTTCTCGGCCACGGTGAACACGTCCACCAACATGAAATGCTGGTGGACCATGCCGATCCCGGCGCGCACGGCGTCGCCCGGGCTCAAGATCTTGACCGGCTCGCCGCCGATGCGGATCTCCCCGCTGTCCGGCCGCAGCATGCCGAACAGCACGTTCATCAGCGTCGTCTTGCCGGCGCCGTTCTCGCCGAGGAGGCCGTGGATCTCGCCCTCCTCGACGGTCAGGCTCACGTCGTCGTTCGCGACGAAGTTGCCGAAACGCTTGGTGATGTCGATGAGCTCAAGCTTCATCGGGCGGCTCCTGGCTTCAGGCGAGGGAGCGGGCCGGTCGGGGACCGGCCCGCTCCCAGCTGAGGTGGTCCCTTATCCCGAGCAGACGGAGGAAGCAGACGAGGCGGGGGTGGCTGCCGCCGCCGGGTAGCTGCACGGGTTCACCGAGATCTTGCCGCTCTCGATGCCCGCCTTGATGGTGCTGAGCCCGGACTGCACGCTCGCCGGGATCTTGCTGGCGAAGTCGTGGTACGGAGCCAGGGAAACGCCGCCGTTGGCGAGGTCGCCTAGGTAGAAGCCGCCCTTGAAGGTGCCGTGGGCCGCGGCCAGCACTGCGGTCTCGACCGACGGCAGGATGCCCTTATCGACGCTGGTGAGGAAGTGCGAGCAGCCGCTCGGGTCCGAGATGCAGCCGTCGGTGTCGACCCACTCCATCTCGGCCGAACCCGGGCTGGTGGAGTCAGCCGACTGGACTGCTGCCAAGGCGCCGAGGCCGACCCCGCCGGCCACAGAGAAGATCACGCTCGCGCCCTCGCCGATGAGGGCGTGGGTATCGGTCTTGCCGAGGTCGTCGTCGGTGAAGCTGCTAGTGAACAGCCCGCTGCCGGTGTAGTTGTCGGCAGTCCGGCCCTTGGAGGTCGGGTACCAGCCGTACACCTTCACCGACTTGTGGTTGAGCTGGTCGTAGTAGCGCACACCGGCCACCCAGCCGTCCATGTAGATGGTGACGGTCGGGATGTTCTCGCCGCCGAACTCGCCCACGGCACCGTTAGGTGCTATCGAGTTCGACTTGGCCACGGCGGCGGCGAGGTACCCGCCAAGGAAGCCGTCCTGGTTGGTCTCGTAGGCGAGGTTGTCGATGTTCGGCAGCGTCTTCTCGGAGGGGCTGGCGCCGGGGCAACCGGCTGCCGTCCCGCCCGGGCAGTCGACGATGGCGAAGTCCATCTTCGGGTTCGCCTTGGCGGCGGTCTGGGTGGCCGCGGCCATGTCGTAACCGACGGTGATGATTATGCCGCAGTGCTCGCTCAGGAAGTCGTCAATGTTGGGCGTGTAGTCGCTCGTCGAGGTCGACGAGAGGAACTTGGGCACGATGTTGTGGTCCACGGCCACCGCGGCCTTCAAGCCCGCGTAGGCGGAGGCATTGAAGGACCGGTCGCTGATGCCGCCGGTGTCTGTGACCTCGCAGGCCAGGAAGCTCGAGCTCGCGTTCGCAGTCAGCCGGGCTGTGGCCCCGTAGCTTGCCGAAGTACTGGCGAGAACGCCGACGCCGGCCACCATGGCCGCCGCCGACAGCATCGCCGCAGGCACATGCCAGCCGCGGCGCCTTGACCGGGCGGATTGGTAGGCGGATTGATCGATGTCTTTCACCATCATTGCCTCCTCACTCTTTCGAGTCCTGTAGCTGTTGACCTGATCAGGCACCCTGACGGGGGTGGTTCCGACGGGACGTTACTAGATGCGAAAGGCCCTCATCGGTCACGGACCAGGGGGGCCGGAGGCTTGGCGAAGTACTGCTCGACGGCCTCCGCGATGCCTGAGGCAATGACGTCCTGGCCCTTCGTACTGGCCGCGATGCTCCCTTCGAACGGGTCGGTGATGAACAGCGGCTCGACCACCGTTCCGGGCATTTGGCTGGGGGTGGAGAAATACCCGGGCATCGCCGGGCCGAGGAGCAAAAGGTGGCCGTAGTCCTGGGCGTCGGCCGCCAGCGGCCCGCCCGTCCCCGGCTCCGTGGGCACGACTGAGCCGAGCCCGCTGTCGGGGAGCACGCCCTCGTTCGGGATGGCCCAGTGCTGGGCGTCCATGACGCTGAGCACGTCGCGCTGGACCAGGGTGGCGAGGCGGAGGCTCTTGCGCCAGAAGGGACGGGCGGCGTCGTACGCCGTGACGCTGCCGGCGTTGTAAGGGCTGGCGCCTGAGTCGAAGTAGATCCCTACCAGCACCGACGCCCGGGCGAGGTTGGCGCAGATGTCCCGGGCGGCCACGTCGTCGTGGGCGCCCTTCTCGGTGAGTACACCCTCCGAGACATCGGCGGGCGTGAGCCTGACCACCGGCGACGAGCGCGTTCGGGACACGACCACCCTGAAGCCCTGGGCCCGCAGGAGCTCCATGGTGGCCAGCTCGGCCGGCAGGGTCTCGTCAGCTTCGTAGATCGTCCGTCCTGCGGTGGTCGTCCCGATGGCGCCCGGGTCGATCCCGCCGTGGCCGGCGTCGAGGAAGACCGTCACGTGCCGGTTGCCGGCCGTCGGTGGGAACGCCACGCACGCTCCCGGGCTGAAGAGGGCGGGGTCGAGCGCCTGCACCTGGGCCTGGGGGGGCCGGGGTTTGGCCACGGACGGACGACGCCCCCGAGTGGCGACGACGACGCCCAGGGCCAGGGCCGCGCCCAGGGCCAGGACGACGATGGCCGCGCCGACCGCCTGCAGGACGGCCGGCGTGCTCCGCCGGGCCTCCTTCTGGTTACGGGCGTGCCGCGGCGCCACGGCGTCGGTGGCGCCCCGCCTTCTCAACGAACCCGGCGATCTGCCGATACATAGGTGGAAGGCCTGCGCTGAGCGAGGCGGGGAGGCTCGTGGTGCACACAGACGACCGGGATGTCGGGTCTCAGGAACTCGTCTGGGACGACCACATCGCGAACGTCTGCCTTCGCAACCTGTTCGCCAGCACCAACCAGGCAATCTACTTCAAGGACCTGAACTGCCGTTTCATGTTCGTGAGCAGGGGAGTGGTGCAACACACCATCGACCGCGAGCGCAGGAAGGGCTCCACCCACGACCTCGACCTCGGCCCCGAAGACTTCGTCGGCAAGACCGACATGGACCTCTTCGAGCCTGGGCTCGGTCTGGAGTGGATCGCCGAGGAGCAGCGGATCATGGAGACGGGCGAAGCCATGGTCGACGTCCTCGAGCGGGACACCACCTTCGACGGGCCCGGGGGTTGGTACCGGACCAGCAAAGCGCCCTTGCGCGACGACGACGGGAACATCCTCGGCACCCTCGGCATCTCCCGGGACGTCACCGTGGAGATCGAGGCCCAACAGGAGCTGCTGCGCCGGGAAGCGCAGTTGCGGGCCGTCCTTGACAGCTCTCCCGACGCCATCGCCTGCTACAGCCCCGAGCTGCGCTACGAGATGGTCAACGCCAAGGCCGTGGCCCTGTTGGGGATGCCGGCGGAGCAGGTCCTGGGCCGGACCGACGCCGAGCTGGGGCGGTCGCCCGAGGTGGTCGGGACGGTGCTCGAGGGCTTGGCGCGGGTGCTGACGACCAGGGAGATGTGCGAAGTCGAGTACGCCACCCACAGCGAAGGTGGCACCAACTTCTGGCATGTCCGCATGGTGCCCAACCTGGCGGCCGATGGTGCCCTGAACGGGGTGATCAGTGCCACCCGGGACCTGACCGAGCTCAAAGTGGCGCAAAGTGTGCTGGCCCATCAGGCTCTGCACGACCCGTTGACCGGTCTGCTCAACCGCCTCGCGCTCATCGACCGGGTCAATCATGCCCTGGCCGACCTGGAGAGGAACCCCGGCCGTATCGCGCTCCTGTTCGTCGACCTGGACAACTTCAAGGTCATCAACGACGCCCGTGGCCATGCGGTGGGCGACCAGTTGCTGATCGAGGTGGCGTCGCGCCTGGCTCAGGTCGCCCGCCGGTCCGACACCGTGGCCCGCCTCGGCGGCGACGAGTTCGTGGTGCTCCCCGAGCACGTTACCGGCAGCTACGACGCCTACTTGCTCGCCACCCGGGTGCTGCGCGGCCTCGAAAAGCCTTTCGTCTACAGAGGCGAGAGGTTCCGCCTGACTGCCAGCATCGGCGTGGTCGTCAACACCGACCCTGAGGCCAACGCCGGGGACCTCCTGCGGGACGCGGACGTGGCCATGTACCGGGCCAAGGAGAAGGGCCGCGACCGGATCGAAATGTTCCACCCCACACTGCGCGACCATGCCAACGAGCGCCACAGGCTCGCTTCGGAGCTGCGCCGGGCCGTGGAAAAAGGCCAGTTCTTCCTCGTATATCAGCCGTTCTTCTCCCTGGGCGACCATTCCCTGATCGGGGCCGAGGCACTTGTCCGCTGGCAGCACCCTGAGGACGGCGTGGTCCCTCCGGCGAAGTTCATATCTTTGGCCGAGGAGTTCGGGATCATAAATGCACTGGGTACCTGGGTGCTCGACGAGGCCTGCCGTCAGCTGGCGCAGTGGGCCTCCGACGACAGCCCAGGGGCCGGGGCGGGGCCCATAATGCCAGGGCCCAGAATGCCAGGGTTCATAATGGCGGTCAACGTGTCGGCCCGCCAACTCGGGGAACCCGCCTTCGTGGGGCTGGTAGCCGCCGCCCTGTCCACCAACCACATCTCACCCGCCCAGCTGTGCCTGGAGATCACCGAGACGGGGATGATCGAGGAGTTCGAGCGCTGCCGTGAGACGCTCGCCGCCCTGTCCGCCATGGGTGTCCGGATCGCCCTCGACGACTTTGGCACGGGCTATTCGTCACTGGCCCACCTCCGCACTTTCAGGGTGAACACGCTGAAGATCGACCGGAGCTTCGTGGAACAACTGGGGGCGGAGGGGAGCGACGGGGCGATAGTGGCAGGAGTGGTGGCCATGGCCCACGCCTTGGGCATGGACGTCGTGGCTGAGGGAGTGGAAACCGGCGAGCAGCTGCGCAAGGTGATGGACATGGACTGCGACAATGCCCAAGGTTTCTTCCTCGCCCGCCCGCTGACCTCAGAGATGATGGGCCGCCTGCTGGCCGACCACCTCAGCGCGGCCGTCGGGGCCCCGCCGGCGCTCTGACCTAAGCCCCCACCCAGACCGTCTTCAGGTTGCAAAACGCCCGGATCCCCTGTGCCGAGAGCTCGCGGCCGTAGCCCGAGGTCTTCACGCCCCCGAAGGGGAGCTCGGGGTAAGAGGTCACCATCCCATTGACGAACACGGCCCCGGCCTCCAGGTCGCTTACGAACCGGCGGCGCTCGTCGTCGTCATTGGTCCAGGCGCTGGCGCCGAGCCCGAAGTCGGTGGCATTGGCCAGCTCGATGGCCTCGTCGATGTTCTCGACGCGGAACAGGGCGGCCAGCGGCCCGAAGCTCTCTTCGCTGTAAAGGCGTATGTCCGCTGTCAGCCCGGTGATCACGGTGGGGGGGTAGTACCAGCCCGGGCCGGGCAGCCGCTCGCCACCGCAGAGAACCTTGGCGCCCTTGGCCACAGCGTCGGCCACCAGCTCCTCGATGTCGTCCCGGCCCGCGCTGGTAGCCAGGGGGCCGATGTCGGTCGTCTCTTGCATGGGGTCGCCGACCACCAGCGCCGTCATGTTCTCCACGAACCGCCGTTCGAACTCGTCGGCGATGGCTTCGTGGACGATGAACCGCTTGCCGGCGATGCAGGACTGCCCGTTGTTCTGGCAGCGGGCGGTCGTCGCCACCGCCGCGGCCGCCTCGAGGTCCGCGCTCGGCATCACGATGAAGGCGTCGCTGCCACCAAGCTCGAGGACGCTCGGTTTGATCGTCTCGCCGGCCACGGCGGCGACGGCGGCGCCCGCCGGCCCGGAGCCGGTGAGGGTGACGGCGGCCACACGCCGGTCGCGGACCACCCTCTCCACTCGGGACGAACCGATGAGAAGGGCATGGAAAGCACCTTCGGGGAAGCCGGCCCGCTCGAAAAGGCCCGAAAGGTAGAGCGCCGTCTGGGGGACGTTGGAGGCGTGCTTCAGCAACCCCACGTTCCCGGCCATCAGCGCCGGGGCGGCAAAACGGACGACCTGCCACAGGGGGAAGTTCCAGGGCATGATGGCGAGCACTACGCCGAGGGGCTGGTAGCGGGCATAAGCGGCGCTTGCACCGACGGCGGCGTGGTCGGCGGGCTCGTCGGCCAGGAGGGCCTCGGCGTGCTCAGCGTAGTAGCGGCACCCGCGGGCGCACTTGGCCACCTCCGCCCGGGCCGACCTGAGCGTCTTGCCCATCTCCAGGGTCATCAGCGCGGCCAAGCTCGCCTGGTCGTCGTCGAGCAGCGCCGCGGCTTGGCTCATCCAGGCGGAGCGTTGCTCGAAAGTCGTCTTACGTTGCCTACGGAAGGCCGTTTCGGCGCGCGCCAGACAGCGCTCGAGCTCCTCGTCGGAGATCTCGTCGAAAACCTTTACCGTCTCCCCCGTCGCCGGGTTGGTGGTCGTGATCGCCATTTGGCCTCGTTTTAGCTACAAGTTGAAGGTCTTAGGTCGCGGTTGAGCCTCAGGCTACCGCGGCCGCCTGCTCAGTCGCCGGGCCCGGCCCGGTCGCGCCGGACGATGGCCACGTCCATCGGGGCGAGCGCCACCCGGCTTCCGAGCTGCTTGCCCGCCAGGAGCTCAAACCCCCCGGAGGCGATATCGAGCACCCTTTCCTCCTCCGAGTGGTTTATGAGGAACTCGTACGTGTGGTCGGCCGAGGTGCGCACCACGCGCTCCACACCCGGTCCGGCCCGGTGGACGGCGGGCTCGCCCGACAAGGCCGGGGCCAGGTCGTACACACGCGCCAGCCCGGCGGCATCGAGCCGGCAGGCCAGGTAGTAGGCCCGTCCCTGGCCCACCCGTGCCTCCACTACAGCCGGGCGTCCCGCCCACGGGCCACTGGCGACGCGGGCCAGCACATGGCCCGTGCCCTCGGTCGCCACGTCGGCCCAAAAAGAAGCCCCCGTCCTGGTCCCGTCCTCCCATTCGACCTCGATCGTCATGCCCTCGGGCAATGGGGCCACGTCCACCACGTCGCAGCCGATCAGGGGGCGGAGCGGGCCCCCGTACGGCCCCAGGTAGACGACGTCGCGCTCGTCGACGATCCCCGACCAGAAAGAGACCACCGCCGTACCGCCGCGCTCCACGTACGACACGAGCTTGGCGCCGTCCTCCTCCGTCACCAGGTAGAGGCTGGGCACCAGCACGACCTCGTAGCGGTCGAGCCGTTCGTCGGGCCGGCAGAAGTCGACTGTGGCGCCGCGACCGAAAAGGGGGCGGTACATCCATGACAGCTGGTCCGTCATGCTGAGGTCGTTGGCCGGCTTGGCCGGAGCTTCCAGGGCCCACCAGTTCGCCCAGGAGAAGACCATGGCGACGCGGGCATCGACGCCGGAGCCCTCGAGCGTGCCCAGGCCGTCCAGTTCCCGGCCGAGCCCGGCCACTTCCGCCCACACCGGCGAGGCCACGCCGGAGTGCGAGACCATCGCCGAGTGGAACTTCTCGGCGCCGGACCGCGACGCCCGCCACTGGAAGAACAGCACGCCGGCGGCGCCCCGGGCGACCGCCTGATAGCTCATCGCCCGCATCTGACCGGGGACCTTCGGGGAGTTGTGCCGGCGCCAGTTGACCCGGAGCGGGGTCTGTTCCATGACCATCCAGGCCGCGTCCTTATTCAATGAGCGGACCAGGTCGTAGTGCATGGCGCTGAGCATCATGGCGTCGGGGTCAGCCGGGTCGGCGTAGTTGTCGGTCGACACCACGTCCAGCTCGGAGGCCCAGGCGAAGTAGTCGAGAGGCTTGAAAAACCCCATGAAATTCGTCGTCACAGGGATGTCCGGCCGGGCTGTCCTCAGGATCTGGCGCTCCTCGAAGAACTCCTCCAAAAAAGCGTCATTGCTGAAGCGTTTGTAATCGAGCTCCTGGCCGGGGTTGACGAAGGTGGGCGTCAGGCGGGGCGGGAGCACCTCGGCGAACTCCCCGTAGCGCTGGCTCCAAAAAGTCGTCCCCCACGCCTCATTGAGCTCGTCGACCGACCCGTAGCGCCTCTGCAGCCAGGCCCGGAAAGCTTGAGCGTGGTTGTCGCAGTAGCAGTACGGCACGTGGCACCCGTACTCGTTGTGGACGTGCCACATCTCGATGGCCGGGTGGTTGGCCACCTCAGAGACAAGGCGCTCCACGACACGACGGGCGCGTGCCCGGTACGAGGCGCTGCACACACAGAAGTGCTGCCGGCTGCCGTGGCTGTAGCGCGCCCCGCGGGCGTCGACGGGGAGCACATCGGGGTAGCGAGCCGAAAGCCATGGCGGCGGCGAGGCCGTCGGCGTGGCCAGGTCGACACCGATCCCGGCGTCCCCGAGCAGGTCGAGCACCTCGTGCAGCCAGGCGAAGGAGTACGTCCGCTCGGCCGGCTCGAGTTGGGCCCATGAGAAAACGCCCACTGTGACCAGGTTGACGCCCGCCTGCACCATGAGCCGGACGTCCTCGTCCCAAACCTCACTTGGCCACTGCTCGGGGTTGTAGTCGCCGCCATAGCGGATCCGGCCGGTCACGGCCCAGAGCTTACGTGGGCAGGCGGCTTAGGTGGGCAGGACAGACTCGACAGCCGAGATGACTTCGGGCGCGTCCGGGACCACCTTGGGGCGGAACCGGGCCACGATTTCTCCCTCCGGGGAGATGAGGAACTTCTCGAAGTTCCACTGCACGTCGCCGGCCTGCCCGTCGGCGTCGGGCTTGGTCGTGAGCTGCTGGTAAAGGGGATGGCGGTCGGGCCCGTTCACCTCGACCTTTTCCGTCATGGGGAAAGTTACGCCGTAGGTCGTGGAGCAGAAGGTGGCGATCTCCTCCGGCGAGCCCGGCTCCTGCTGGCCGAACTGGTTGCACGGTACTCCGAGCACGCGGAAACCCTGGTCCCGGTAGCGCTCGTGGAGCTTCTCGAGGCCTTCGTACTGCGGCGTCAAGCCGCAGCGGGAGGCAACGTTCACGATGAGCACGGCTCTCCCACTCAGGTCGTCAACGTCGAGAGGGCCTCCGTCGAGGGCCGAGATGCTGCTGTCGAAAATAGCCATAATCCGCCCAACGCGGCGCCGTCAACCTCTATTCCCCAGGGGCGGCTCCAATCCCTACACGGGCCCGGGCCAAAGGCGGTTTCAGGTCATTGCCCACTGAGCCGATAGGGCACCGATGAGGGAAAGAGGAACCGTGGTCGACCACGGCCGGCGGTCGGGCGCCGACGCGCGCTTGGACCGCCATGTCCTCGAGCGGATGTGTTTCCGCAACCTTCTGGCGAACCCAGAGGAGAGGGTCTTCTTCAAGGACCTGGACAGCAGGTTCCTCCTGGTGAGCACCGGTTTTCTTCTGGAAGAGGCCAATGGCCGCACCCTCGACGAAGTTGTCGGCAGGTCTGACTTCGACCTGTTCAGCGATGAGCACGCCGTCGCCGCCTACGAAGACGAGCGGCGGGTCATCCGTACTGGCGAGGCCCTGGTGGCCAAGGTTGAGCGCGAGACTTTCCGTGACCGTCCGGACGCCTGGGTCTCGACCACCAAATTGCCCTTACGGGACAAGGACGGTCGCATCGTAGGCACATTTGGCATCTCGCGCGACGTGACGGCGCAAGTCCTGGCCGAACAGGCCCTGGCCCACCAGGCCCTGCACGACGGGGTCACGGGGCTGGCGAACCGGCTCGCCCTCATGGACCGGCTTTCCCAGGCGCTGGTCGCCCTTGACCGTACACATGGCCGGGTCGGTTTGCTTTTCGTCGACCTCGACAACTTCAAGGTCATCAACGACTCGCTTGGCCACGATGCCGGTGACCGCGTGCTGGTCGAGGCGGGACGGCGGCTTTCGCGCATCTCCCGGAGCGGCGACACGGTCGCCCGCTTCGGCGGGGACGAGTTCGTCCTGCTCTGCCGAGCGCTGCAGGACGACGACGACGTGCACTTCATAGCCAGTCGAGCGGTGCGTGCCGTCGGCGAGAGGTTCGTGCACGGGGACAACGACCTCACCGTCACCGCGAGCATCGGCGTAGCGGTGACGTCCGACCCGGCGGCGGCGCCGGGCGTGCTCTTGCAGCAGGCCGACATTGCCATGTACGAGGCCAAGACCGCAGGCCGGGACGGCTTCCGTATCTTTGGCTCAGACCTCCCGCCCGTGCTGCCACCAACTACGACTTCGTCGCCGATATCTGCAGGGCCATAGACAACAGGGCTTTTTTTGTGCCGCTTGCCGACAACTAGTGCGCCGTAAAGAGAAGCGGGATCCACCCCAATAGGGTGGTGTTGCCGTAGACCTCGGCGTAGTAAGTACCGGCAGTGTTGAAGTTGCCCGTGGCATCGGCGTAAAACCACACCGGCCCCTGGGGAAGGTTGTCCGACGCCCACGTGTAGGTGTAGACGGTCTTGGCCGCGGGGGACAGGACCCGGAAGGTGATGTTGGCTTTCTCGGGCGAATTCGTGAACAGGAAAATGGCGAAGCGGTAATCGCAGTGGCTGCCCTTGCCGCACAGGATGTACCAGTTATCTATGCCGTTGGCCGTCAGGCCGTAACCGGACTTGTCGCCGTCGGGGCCGGAGGGCAGCGAGTCGCCGAGGGCAAGGTAATCGGCCGGGATAATCGATGCCTCCCATTTCAGCGAAGAGGATGCCGGGCCCACCGGCGCTTTCGGCCCCGCCTGGAGGGCCGAAGCCGGTAGCGCGAAGCAGAGCACGAGGCTGAGCGCGGTCAGGGGGGCCAGGAGCTTGAGGACGCGTTTCAACGAGGGACCTCCGGTTATTCGGCAGAACGTGGCGCGCTCCTATTGTGGGCCCTGCCGTGCGTGGAGCGCATCATGCACCAGCCCGCCACCCTCCTCGATAGCAGCGCGGTCGCGCCGGGACCGGTCCCGGTCGGCCGGCAGCACCAACCGCCGCTCGTGGCCGGGGCCGCGTCCGCCGCCGGGCGTGGACCAGCACGACCGGGGCAAGCANNAGCAGCCCGGCCGGGATCCCGTCAGGAGTTGAAAGTTAGGCTCAACGGAAAGTATCCGCTAAAGTCCCCTGCCCGATAGCCCGGAGGAGGCGTGGTGCCCGCTCGGCCCCCGATCAGTTCCATCAGCCACAACCGCTGGCACAACTGGGTGATCGGCAACATCGCCGCCGCCATTGCCCTGGCCGCCCTGATCGTCGGGTCCGAGTTCGGGGAGATGCACACGGACCAGCTCCACCCCAAGGTGGTCGCTTGGGTCAGTGCCGCGGTGGTCCTGGTGGCCGGGATCATAGCCACCACCCGCCTTTCGGCTGCCGTCAGCCATCTCGTGCGACGCAAGTCCATCCCGACCGCGNNTGGCCGGCGTCGTGCTCGGGATCGCTGCCCAGCAGAGCCTGGGCAATGTCTTCGCCGGGCTCGTGTTGCTTATGGCCCGGCCCTTCGGTGTCGGTGACCACGTGCGGATCCGGGCCGGCGCCCTGGGCGGGATCTTCGAAGCCTGGGTCGTCGAGATGAGCCTCAGCTACGTCACCCTGCGGACCGACGACGGGCCGCTGAAGGTCCCCAATTCGGCCATGCTCGCCGCCGGCGTCGGCCAACTCCCGCCCACC
>PMWT01000156.1 GCA_003166025.1 Acidimicrobiaceae bacterium
CACCGAGCGCAGTGGCCGGCCCCGGCCAGGCCACCGTGACGGTGAGCCCCCCCACCACCGGTGGGGCCCCGGCTTCGTACCTGGTCACCGCCACCGACACCACCACGGCCGCCAACGGCTCCCAGACCTGCACGGTGACCGGGGCCTCCGGCTCGTGCACGGTGAGCGGGCTCACCAACGGGGACACGTACACCTTCAGCTCGACCGCCACCAACGCCGGTGGCACCTCGGCCTCCTCGGGCCCCTCGGCCCCGGTGACCCCCCAGGTGGCCCCGCCTGTCTCCCCGCCCCGTTACGCGGTCCCCACGGTCAGTGCTGTGTCCCCAGGAACCGGGCCTGCCGTCGGAGGCAGCCTGGAGGTCATCACCGGCACCAACTTTACGGCCGTCAGCGCCGTGACCTTCGGCATCACAGCCGCCACCGACGTCACCGACGTGAACAGCACCAGCATTACCGTCGTGGATCCTGCCGGTACGGGAACGGTTGACGTAACGGTGGGCAGCCTTCACGGCACCAGCCCTGTTTCGCTGGCCGACCAGTTCGCCTACGTGACATCGCCGGCAATCGGCCTCCCGCCGCCTTCGCCGGCGCCCGGCCCGGGGGCGACGCTTGTACCGCCGCCGGTGCGGACGGGCGGGTCGGTGGCCGCCAGCCCCCAGGGCCCGGCTTACTGGGCGCTGGGACCGGCCGGGCAGCTGTCGGACCACGGCGGCGCCGCCAACTACGGTTCCGAGAACGGCGTTCACCTCAACTCTCCGATCAACGCCCTCAACTCCACGGCGACCGGGCACGGCTACTGGCTGGTTGCCGCCGACGGCGGGGTGTTCAGCTTCGGCGACGCCAAGTTCTACGGGTCCCTGGTCGGTAAGCACCTCAACCCGCCCATCGTCGCCATCGCCCGCACTGCCGACGACAAGGGATACTGGCTGGTTGCCGCCGACGGCGGGGTGTTCAGCTTCGGCGACGCCAAGTTCTACGGGTCCCTGGTCGGTAAGCACCTCAACCAACCAGTTACCGGTATTGTCGCCGCCCCTGATGGTCACGGGTACTGGCTGGTAGCGGCAGATGGTGGCGTGTTCAGTTTTGGTAGCGCCTCCTTCAATGGTTCTTTAGGCGCCGTTGACCTCGACCGGCGGGTCGTCGGCATCGGCGCCACTCCTGACGGTCATGGTTACTGGTTGGTCGCAGCCGGCGGCGGGGTGTTTAGCTTTGGGGACGCGCACTTCTACGGTTCCCTGGGCGCAACCGGCAGCGTAGCCGTAATGGGGATCATCACCAATGCCGACGCCGGGTACCGTTTGATCACGCGCCAGGGCGTCGCCTACGCTTTTGGCACCAACCCATAAGGCCTTCAACTCCTAAGGGCCCAGCGCTGAATAGTGAGCGCGTAATCTGACCACGGCGTGGAGGTACATAGCCAAGGGCTTGCGGGCTTTTCGAGTTGGTGCTGCCTTGCCTGAACGAGCGCCAGCGCCGGGTTGCCGGCAGGGCGGCAACTCAGGTGGTTGGGCAACAAGATGGCTGCCTCAACGTCTTGGAAAACGGACCTAGTACCCTTTCGGCAGCGTTGATAACCGCCACAAGATGGCCAAGCACTTCGAGCTGGCCATCATCGAGGGAGTAGGTCTCGTGCATGGCGTCCCACTCCTCGCGCCGTGACCCGAACGGAGACGTCCGGTGGGCCAACGGGACGATAATGCCGCTGCCGGGCAAGACGCCCTGGCGGGAAACGAACCCGTCCGAGGCGCACAGGCTATGGTTGTTTTCTATGCAGAGCTCCGAGCGGCGCAACGCTTCGAGGTCACAGGAACTGCACGCCTCAACGGGCGCCGACGGCACTCGGCCACGCTAACGCGCCGGGGCGCGCGCCCCGGTCTGCGAAGACGTTAGTCCTAGTTGCATCGCTTGAAGACCAGGGCCGGGTCCTCCGGTTCTTGCACGCGCAACAGTCGAGGCCGCCGGGGGTAAGCGTCTATAGCGGCCATGCCGGCACAGTATGCCTGGGTCGGCCGGCTAAAGTTAGGGCGAGTGTCATGGTCTCGAGTCCAGCGCTCTCGAGGCCCATAACGCCGACCCGAAGCCATTTGTTTGGATCGCCGGCGCGGGAGACATCCTGCAAAAGGTCCGTCGGGCCAGGGTGGCACTCCAGCCAATCACCACCTAAAAATGAAACGCTACACTAGTTGTTAGGTTGCCATCGGGAACTCGGTGACGGAGTTACCGCCGAAGTTCCCGACGAACAGGTCGTCCCCGCTCACTGCCATGGCGTCCGGGTCATTGAAAAACCACCTGAAGACGTGGACGCCGCCGCTGGTGGTCGCAACGGCGGCTGTGGGAGCGTGAACGACCCCGATGACGATGTAGGTCCATTTCCCGGAGTTGGGGATCGTCAACGTCCCATCGGCCAGGCTGGCTGTCCGGTCAACGTCAGCACTGGCAGGGTCGCCGCTGTTCTGGCTGACGAGGTCGATCTGTCCGCTGGTGACCCTGCCGGGAGTGTTGACGACGGCTACGTGCCCGTCGGCTTGGAACGCGCCGTTGTCGAACTCGTTGATCGACACGACATCGCCTGGGCCGACATAGCTGATGGACCCGTTGGGTTGGCTGGACAGACCTGGTGGAGCCTGGTCGTACATTGAGTCCTTAGCTCCAAGGGCGCTTTCGCCCCCGTTCCCCGACCGGAACGACCTAGTCCAACCTCTGGTCAAGTACAGGCGGTTGACCAGCTCCGTACACTGCCATTCGCGCCCCGTCTTGACATGCGTGACGTACTGGTTGGTGACGTAGTTCGTGCCACCGCACCTGGCGCCGGAGCCCTCGTCTTGGCCGTTGCTGTAGATGGGCACACCCCCGCCTCCGAGCCAGCTGCTGCCGGCGAGGAGTCCCGCCCCGCACGGGCCGGGGGTCTGGGCAGCAACTGCCTGTATGGAGAGCCCGAGGAACGGCACGATGCCAGCTACAAGTGCTACAGCGCCGAATAGGCAGATAGCCGTCCTTCTGCGCCGGCCACCGGGGACCGTGGTCGACCTGGGAGCCATGGCGCCCATGCCTCCGATAAGCCGTAAACCTGCTCCAGCCTGACGCTGACGGTACTAGTGGCCGCGACTCGCTCGCAATCGGCGCAGGCGCCAAGGTAGAGCGCGGCACGTTGGCCTGGCCTGGCCGGTCAGTTCGACCGAAGTGCATGCTGTTATCAATGCGACCGCTCGAGGATGGGCAATCCCTCGCTCGTCTCGACGGCATGAACGGACGTAGAGGGGATGGTGACGCCAATGAGGACAGGCTTAAAGCGTCTCTGGTGTCGCTTGGCGCCATGCGCGATCCGTGCGCGAAGAGCACGTGAACTGGGCTCTCCAGATGGCACGAAGTGGCGCAGCGGGGAAGCAACTGCCAGCGCCAAAGGAGCAGCTAGAGGACCGAAACGGCTGCTCCTAACGAGTGGGGCTACTCAGGATCGAACTGAGGACCTCAGCATTACCAGTGCTGCTCAGGCCAGGTCCCGCTACCTGCCCGAGGGCTCAGAATTGCGGCGTGAGCAGGTCTTCTGCCTCACCGAGGTTGACGAGGTCGACCACCCTGCTGTGTCACATTCGTGTCAGCCCCAGCCCTCCCAGCTGACGCCTGTTCCACCGAGAAGAACAGGGGGCGCCAAGGCCTCACTTCTCCGCGGGCGCCCGTTGATACTTGTACATCTTTTTGGCGCCGAAGCCCCCGCGGAGCGCAGTTCGTCGAGCAGCTCCATTGCCTTGCGTTCGTCGTCACCGGCAAGGGTGAGGGCGTAGCTCCGGGCCTGCTCGAGGTCGGAGCGGCAACCGAGCTCAGTGGAGGCGACGAGCACGCCGTAGGCGGCCAAGGCGTGGCGACCCGCGAGCCGACAACCACCAGAACTACCACCAGGACGGGGGAGATAAGCACGGCGGTGTCCCGGTCAACGGCTTGGGTGAAGCCGTAGTCGATGCGGGGTTCCTCCCAGGGTCTTGACGGGGTCTTCGCCTGGGCACCGCAGGGATCCCGACGGCGAGGGTCACCACTGCAGGGTTGACCTTTCATACTTTGACAGTTACTATCATTTCTAGGTAACTCTTATTTCGAGGTAACTGTCATGACTGAGACTAATCCACGGCGGTGGTGGGCCCTCGGAGGCGTCACACTTGCCGTCCTGGCCGTCGGCCTCGACGGCACGGTGCTTAGTGTCGCCCTCCCCACGCTCGCCAAGGCATTGCATGCGTCCGAGTCCGACCTGCAGTGGTTCTCTTCCGGCTATCTGCTCGTCCTCGCCGCGGCGATGCTGCCGCTCGGGCTGCTCGGCGACCGCTACGGGCGAAAGAAGGTGATGCTCGGCTCGCTCGCCCTCTTCGGAGCGGGCTCCGCGGCGTGCGCGTATTCGAGGACGGTCGGCGAGTTCATCGCGGCGAGAGTCGTGCTTGGCATCGCCGGTGCCGGCATCATCGTCATGGCACTTTCGGCGCTCACCGTGTTGTTCAGCCAAGAGGAGCGGCCGAAGGCCGTTGGTGTGTGGGCGGCCGCTAACTTCGTCGCCCTGCCCATCGGGCCCATCCTCGGTGGCTGGCTGCTCACCAATTACTGGTGGGGTTGGGTGTTCCTTCTGAACGTGCCGGTGGCCATGGTCGGCCTCACCGCCACCGCGATCCTCGTACCGGGCTCTCGGGCGGCACACCCTCCTGGGCTCGACCCCACCGGCGTCGTGCTCTCTGTCGCCGGTCTAGTCGGTGTCACCTACGGGTTGATCGAAGCCGGCGAGCGCGGCTGGGGAAATCTCGGCGCATGGCTGCTCATCGCCGGCGGGCTGGTGGTCATCGTCGGATTCTTCGCCTGGGAGCGCCGCGTCAACCGCCGCCCCAACGGCGAACCATTGCTCGACCTCGCCCTCTTCCACTCCAAGGCGTACCTGTGGGGCGTCGTGCTTGCCGCCGTCGCCATCCTCGCCATGTTCGGTGTCCTCTTCACGCTCCCCCAGTACTTCCAAGGTGTGCTAGGCACGACCGCCATGGGTTCGGGCATCCGCCTTCTCCCGCTAATCGGCGGGCTCCTTGTCGGCGCGCTGCCCGCCAGCGTGATCGCCAAGTTCCTCGGGACGAAGCTGACCGTCGCCCTCGGCTTCGCTGCCATCGGGGCCGGGCTCGTCGTCGGCACGACGACGAGCCTTTCCTCTGGGACCGGGTCCGTCGCGACGTGGATGGCGATCTGCGGCTTCGGTCTCGGAGTCGCCATGGCCACGACCTCGGCGACCGCGCTGGCCGAGCTGTCCGAAGACCAAGCCGGTGTCGGGTCGGCAGTGCTGCAGGCGCTGAACAAGGTTGGCGGGCCGCTCGGCTCTGCGGTCTTGGGCAGCGTGCTCGCCTCGGCCTACGTCGCCCGGCTCGACCTCTCTCGCTTACCGGCGACTGCCGCGACGGCGGTTCGCCAGAGTGTCTTCGGTGGCGACGCGGTCGCCCACGCGCTTAGGTCGAGCACCCTCACACAGTCGGTGCACGCGGCGTTCGTGCACGGCATGGACACCTCGCTCAGTGTGTCGTCGGGGATCGCGTTCGCGGGTGTTCTTCTTGCGCTTGTGTTTGTGCCGCGCGTGAGGTTACCCGAACGAAACGACGAGACACCGATCGCCGAGGAGGTCACCACCGATGCCAGATGAGCGAAGAACCGGGCTTCGCGAACGGAAGAAGGCGAGGACGCGCGCCGCGATCCAGTCCCACGCGCTTCGGCTTTTCCGGGCGCAGGGCTACGACGCGACCACCGTGCAGCAGATCATCGAGGAGGTCGAGGTCTCCGAGAGCACCTTCTTCCGCTACTTCCCGACCAAGGCCGACGTAGTGCTGTCCGACGAGTTCGACCCGGTGATCGTCGCCGCCTTTCGCTGCCAGCCTCGGAACTTAAGCGTGATCCAAGCGCTGCGCGCCGCGTTCGCTCAGGCCTTCGCGCAGATGAGTGACGACGACCGCGCCGTGCAGGAGGACCGGATGCTGCTCGTCCTGTCGGTGCCCGAACTTCGTGCGGCGATGCTCGACCAGTTCGCCTCGGCCATGGGTCTGCTCGCCGAGATCATTGCGGAGCGGACCGGGCGCTCGCCAAATGAAGTCTCGGTCCGCACGTTCGCCGGAGCCGTGGTCGGTGCGGCGATGGCGGCGATGTTCGCCACCGCTGACAATCCCTCGTCAGATATCGGGGAGACACTCGACCAGTCGATGGCGTGCCTCGAGGATGGGCTTCGCCTCTGAGCGGAAGCGCGCAGCGCACGTCGCTCACCAGCCTCGGCGCCCAGGTCTGTCGGGAAGTGTTATGCCGAGGGTCGGCCGCTTAGCCAGCCGTGCCACAATGAGACGGCTCTTCTCGTCACGACCTGGCAGGGCCTGGCAGCATCAGTGCTGCTCAGAAAGGGCGCCCAGACAGTGGGGAGGTCAGAAAGGACCCCCGAGCCGCTCGTACAAGGCGATGGCGTCGGTCTGCGTGGTGGTAGGTGCTCCCATCGGCTTGGCCCCACTTGGGCCTGGGGACAAGACCTCTTCCAGTTCAGCCAGGAGCGTAGGGCACACCACGGGCGTGAAAGCTTGCCGGTCGAGCCATGCGTCCAAAACGGCAGTGGTCGTGCCCGTTGACAAAAGGGCCGAGACGATGACGTTGGGGTCGAGGACCGCCCTCACCTTCGACGACGAGCACGCACGGCGCGTAGCTCCTCGTCGGCTACTGCCCGTGCCTCCTCTTCGCTGAGGTCGGCTTCAGCCCTGACCTTGGCGATGGCCGCGCTCAGCCCGCTGTTGTAAAGCTGCCAGGCTGCCTGCCGAGAGACGCCGAGGGCGTCACCTATCTCTGCCCAAGACCGACCGGCTTGCCTTGCCTGGCCAACAGCCTCAGAAAGCCAGTTCGGACTTCCGAAGAACAGCGGCAACGGCGGTGCAGCTCGCCCGGGAGCAGTGCGAGTGGACGTATCTGTTCAGAGGGCAAGCGCGCGGAGCGCGCGATGATCCACCACTGAGCGCGCGAACCCTGCTAGACAGGTGACGTGGGGCTCCCCGAAGAAGTAAGGGACCTCCTTGCGAGGAACCAAGAACTTGTTTCGGAGAACGGGGAACTGGCTTCGCGGGTCACAGAGCTGGCTTCGCAGAACACCGAACTGGCGGCAAGGGTACAGGTGCTGGAGGCTCAGCTGGAGAAGCTCGGCCGGGAGATGGGGCGTAACTCGGGTAACTCCGGCAAGCCTCCCTCGTCCGACAGCGTCACGCAGCGGGCCGAGCAGGGACAAGAACGCCTCTCACGGCAAGAACGCCGCCGGCAGATGCGTGAGAAGGCAAAGAAGTTCATGTCGGAAAAGGTGGAACGCAGGCCGGGCAAGCAGCCCGGTGCCGCCGGGGCGGCGCTGGCCCGGGCCGAGGTGGCCGACCACAGGGAGCTCCACGTGCCCGACAAGTGCCGTTGTTGTGGGGAAAGCCTGGATGGCGCCGAGGTCGTCGGCAGCGAAGCCCGCCAGGTCCACGACCTGCCCGTACGGCGCCTGGAGGTGACCGAGCACGAGGCCCAGTCCCGGCGTTGCCGTTGCGGGGCCGTAACAAAAGCGCCGTTCCCCAAACAAGCCATAGCCACCACTTGTTACGGCCCCATCGTGCGGGCGACGGCTATCTACCTGATGATCGGCCAGCACGTCCCGGTGGCCAGGACAGCCGAGCTGCTCTCCCAGATGTGCGGGGCACCGGTGTCGACCGGTTGGCTGGCGGGCCTGCCGGCCGAAGCAGCGGGCGGGCTCGGCGGTTTCCTCGACGAACTGCGAGGCCAGCTCAGGGCGGCCGACGTCCTGCACGCCGATGAGACGAGCGCACGGGTGTCCGGCGCTGTTTACTGGGCCCACGTCGCCTCCAACGACCTGCTCACCCTGCTCGACTGCCACGAGCACAGGGGCATCGACGCGGTCACCGACATGGCAGTGCTGCCGTTCTTCAAAGGCGTCCTGGTCTCGGACCGTTACAGGACCTACTGGTCCATCGATGGCATCACACATGCTCTTTGCCTATCTCATCTCCTTCGCGACCTAGCCTCGGTCGCGACCTCGCCGGCTCACCGGGACTGGGCCGACAAAATGGCGGACCTGCTGGTCGAGGC
>PMWT01000243.1 GCA_003166025.1 Acidimicrobiaceae bacterium
TATGCGGGCACGTTGTATGCGGGGGCGCCGGTGCTGGGCCCCGATGAGCTCGAAGTTGACTGGGTGGTGGCGGCGGAGGCCGCGTCAGCTGTGGCTGTCAAGCTGGCGGCGATACTCGTGGTGGCCAGGACCGCCAGCGCCACGCCTTTTTTCGCTACTCCTCGCGCTCTGTCCCGGGACATCGCTCTTCCTTTCACGGCGGCGGCTGCGCGGATGACACGGCCGGCAGTACCAGACGTGAACGCTGAGAAGATGCTCGTGGTTTGCATTCGATGTCCCTCCTAAACAAGATAAACAGATGTAGATGTCCTGTTTAGCACGGTCGGAGGGGACGTCAAGAGCCGCCGTCACCACCAGGGTGGAAAGAAAAACCCACCACGGCCGGTGCAGGTCGCGGCCAGTCACTCTCGCCCCCGCCTGGGAGTACGCGCCGAGGGCGAAGGACAAAACCCCCCGGGCGAGGCCTCAATCCGCCGGGCGGGCCCCTAGCCGTCGACGGTCGGTGTTCCTCGGGTTATCGATGAGCTCATCGATCGTGCTGCTGCGGAACTGTTCCTCGATCGCAGCTGTGGCCCGGTCCAGCCGTGTGTGCATCGGGCACAGCCGCCGGGCGTGCGCCGGCAGGTTGAGCGGGCACCCAGTCAGCCGTTCGATCGGGTCCACGGCCTGCACCACGTCATAGACCGTCGTCACAGACGGGTCTCTGGTCAAAGAAAACCCGCCTCCCACCCCACGATGGGAGTTGACCAGCCCAGCCCGGACCAACTGCTGCAACACCTTCGACAAATAGTTTCGCGGGACCTGCATCGCCTCCGCGATCTCGGGCGCCGTCTGGAGCACTGCCTGCACCTCGACTGCTGTCCCCGCCGTCGCCTGCACCGTGGCCAACTGGACCATCGCCCGTAACGCATACTCGGTGGTCTGCGACAGAAGCACCACGCCACACTACCCAATCAGGACACACACGTCCGCTATAAGACATGGAGCGCTGCGACCGGCCAAAGCCCGGGCGACCCCTGCCACCGAGCGGTCGTCGGACGAGCGCCCCGCAGCCGCCAGGACTTCTCGGAGCGTCCGGTCGCGCTAAGCCCGGGCGGTGCCGGCCGGGCCTAGCTCGCATGCTCGACGGGAAGGCCGCTACTTGTACCCGTGGCCCACACCGGTGGTGATCAGGCTGGGCAGGCTGTGGTGCATCAGGGAGCCCCAGGCGTTGGAGCACACGTCGTAGCACTCGTGTTCGGGGAAGAGGCCCAGGTGGGCGAAGTGGACCGCTGTTTGGGCCCCCTTGCGGTCGATCTCGAAGGTGATCGTGGTCCCGGTCCATTCGGACTGGTCCTCGACGAAACTCATGTGATTGTCGAGGACGAGCCACACGACCTTCTCGTTGGGGACCAGCTCGACGACCCGGAGCTTGCAGGTGTGGATGTCAGGCACCCGGTAGGTGAACTCGTCACCGACGGCCGTGTTATCGCCTTCCACGTTGGGCCCCCACCATTCGCGGACGTTGTTGATCGCATCGAATACTTCTTTAGGGGTTTGGTCGACGGCGAATGACGTGATGTAGTCGTTCATCGGTCTGTCCTCCTCACGCGGCCGGGACGAAGGCGGCGTACTGGTGCTCGAGGCCCTTGGCCACGCTGGAGCGCCAGCTGTGGGCGAGGGCCCGCGAGGTGGCGTCGGGGAAGATGTCTTCCTCTCCGGCGTCGATGCCGTCGAGGACGACGGGGGTGACCCGCTCGTCTAGATGGGTGATGGGCTGGCGGGAGCCGGCGTAGACCCGCTTGGCCCCCCTTCTCAGGGCCTCGTCGACGAGGGCCTGGCCGATCCCTCGGTTGCCGCCGGTGATCAGAACGGTCTTGCCTTCAATGGTCATTACTGTTGCCTCCTCGGCTGGTCTGCGGTTGGACTTTGGCGGATGGGCGAGCATCCTCCTGTACAACTGGCCGAGCCGGGAAAAGTCGTCGCGTGCCGTCGAAAAATTTCGGGGGACGGGTCAGCCCGCGAAGACGCGCGGCAGTCCGAACACGGCGAACAGCCCGGGATCGAGAAAAGCATGGATAGCGAGAATGCGCCCGTCGGCACACTCAAGCACCTGGATGCTGAACGCCTCCAGTTCTCCTGACTCATGGCCCGGGCGGTAGACGGCAAGCGCCGGGCAACCGTTGGCGGCAACCGTGACCACCCGGTCGCGACCCCCTTCGCTCTGCATGGCGGCCAGAAAGCGACCGATGTCGTCGATGCCCCGCAACCAAAGCTCGAACGGCGGCATGGTCAAAGTGGCGTCCTCGTGAAGCAGTGCGACCAACGCACCCACGTCGTAGCGTTCGAACGCCTCGACGTACCGACCGAGAAGCTCGAGGTCGAGTTCACGTGGCTGAGCCGGAGCGGCGTCGAGATCCGCCTGGTCCATAGTGGCGCGGGCCCGGCGAAGAGCGCTGTTCACAGCGTCGGTACTGGTCCCGAGAAGCTGGGCGACTTCCTCGGCTTTCCAACGGAGAACGTCGCGCAGTATGAGCACGGCCCTCTGGCGAGGCTGCAGGTCTTGCATGGCGGCGATAAACGCCAGCCGGACCGACTCCCGCTCCACCACGGCGTCGGCGGGGTCAACGTCGGTCGACGCGATCAGGTTGTCCGGGACGGGCTGCACCCACGTTGCTTCGGGCCGGGGCGTGCCCAGTGCGAGCTCATGCGATGCGTCCCATCCCTGCCGGCTACGGGCGGGAGCAACCGATGTCGGTAAGGCGCGCCGGTCCCGGCCCTTCAACATGTCCAGGCAAACGTTGGTGGCGATCCGGTAGAGCCAGGGCCGCAGGCCGGCTCGGTCGTCGAGATGGGACAGCCCACGCCAGGCGCGGATGAACGTCTCCTGCACCGCGTCCTCGGCGTCGTGAGGCGAGGCCAGCATCTTGTAGCAGTAAGCGGTGAGTTGTCGGCGGAAAGGCTCGAGTTCCTCGAAGGCAGCCGCCTCGGGCGATAGGACGGGGCTCACCGTCTCGTTCTACACCAGTTGCCACCGCGAGCGAACGGTTGCCTGCCGGTTCAGCAAAGGGGCGTTCGCTTTCGATATTGCCGCCGTAAACCGCTTGGTCGACCGAAGCGCTGCAGACGCCGGCTTTGTTGGCAGTTTGGAAGGTGGGCGAGCCGTTATTGAACCTGCTGCTGTCGAACGCGCCCTGAGCGTTGGGGTCGGGAAAGCTCGGGAGGCCGTGCGAGGGCATGCAGTTCGCCCATCTCACTTCAGCGGCCAGCTTCTGGGCAGACAGCGGGGGAGCCTGGGCCGCGGTGGGCAAAAGGGACCGGCAGGCCTGGTCGGCTGCTCGGGGGGTCGGATTGCTGGGTCCCAGGGCGCTGTTCGGGCCACCGTGGACCTGGAAAGCGACACCGCCACCAGGAGGCGTCGTAGGGTCAGGGAAGTTGGAGACGCCGCGGCCCCGCATACATTGCGCGTAGGCGAGGCCCTGGGCCAATGTCGACGTGCAGTTGGTCTTGTTCGGCCCGGGCCCAACATGGCCCCCAGGAAACGAAAATGCAGTTCGTGGCCAACGCGTCCCACGAACTGCGTACGCCGCTGGCCACCATGCGGGCGTCGCTCGACGTGGCTATGGCCAAGGGAGGGCCTGTGCCCGCGCCGATGGCGGTCCTGGACGAGCGCCTCCGACGGGAACTCGACCATGTCGACCGGCTGCTCGACAGCTTCCTCAGTCTGGCTCAGTCTGGCTCAGTCTGGCTCAGTCTGGCTCAGTCTGGCTCAGTCTGGCGAGGGGTGGCGGGGGAGGAGGCCACAGTCTCGCTCGACGAGGCCGTGGTCGCTGCTATCGGTAACCGGTCGGGCGCCATCTGGAACATGGGGCTGAGCGTCGACCAACACCTGTGCCGAAGGGCCTGGGCCCTGGGCAGCCCGACGCTGCTGGCCCATATGGTCGACAACATCGTGGATAGAGCTCGACCTCTTGCGCCACTCCGCTTCCCGTGACGGCTACCAGGTCACGGGCTGAGCAGGCGAAAGGCGGAGCAGGCGAAAAGACTTCGGTCGCGCTACGCGTCGCGGCGGACCAGAAGGATGGTGCCTAGTGGGATGGACCGCCTTCGCCTCAAGCGGCGCGCCCACCTGCGGAGCGGCTCCGAGGAACCCGGTGACGATCCCCGGCCGAACGGTGGAGGGGCAAACTAACAACATGGTGGTGGTATGGTGAGGTGGTCAGCGTTGCTCTGGACCCCGGCGGCGGATGCAATTTTGGCATGCCTACAAGAAGGGTGCTGGTGCGATGCCTATTTGGGCCATATTGGTCGTTGTACCTGTGGCCGTGCTTCTAGGTACCGTCCTTCTCGCTTCCAAAAACGGGGCCAGTGGGCGCCCGCATAGCTCGGCGGCCTTGTCGGAGACAGAGGGAGACTATAAGGCCCGTCAGGACCTCATCCCCAAGCTTGAGGAAACTCTAAAAGTCTACACCTTCAATCGACGCGAGGGCCCCGGCAATGTGGCAGTTGCATTTAGCGGTGTGCCGGGCACCAGGGCGACCGGCGACCAAATTCCGTGAGGCATTGGGCGACCTCCGAAGAAGGGCCCACCGCCAATTTGGGTTTCACCAAACTAGAAAGACCGCTGTCGGAGCGGCTTTTGATGGCTGAATTAATTTCGAGTGTCGGGCCCGGGGCCGGTAACGGCCCGGCTAACTGGTAGTATTAATTCCACCCTCTCGGGAGAGCCTTAGCTTGGGACGGCAGTCGCCGTTGGGCAAGGTTCGATACCTCGACCGAGCCACAGCGAGGAGCTGGCGCGTGAGCGTTGCCGCACGATCTTTTCCATCTGTTCTGGCGCGCCGCGCCGCCAAGCGTACCTTCGGGATTTTGAGCACTTACCCGCCGACACCTTGCGGCCTGGCCACCTTTACTGCCGCCCTGGCGGGCGGCTTGGAGGCCAACGGGGCCGAGGTGGGCGTGGTGCGCGTGGCCGACGGGACCACGTCGTCTGACCCGAGGATAATGGCCGAGCTGGACAACGGCGTGCCCGCCTCGGTCCGGGAGGCGACGGCCGTCCTCAACGATTGCGACACCGTGATCGTGCAGCACGAGTACGGCCTGTACGGGGGGACGGACGGTGACGAGATGCTCGACATCCTGCGTCCCCTCTCCGTCCCCTGCATTGTCGTCGCCCACACGGTGCTGCTCGACCCGACCAGCCACCAAAAACAGGTGCTGGAGGAGATTTGCGAGATGGCCAGCGCCGTGGTGGTGATGGCCGAGACGGCCCGCAAACGGCTGTGCAGCCGCTTCGACGTCGACGCCACCAAAGTGACGATGGTCCCTCACGGGGCCACGCTGGCCTCTCCCGACTACCGCCCCGACCGCTCCGGGCGCCCTTTGCTGCTCACCTGGGGCCTGCTCGGCCGGGGGAAAGGGATCGAGTGGGTCATCGACGCCATGTCGGACCTAAAGGACCTGCGTCCCCGGCCTCGTTATGTCGTCGCCGGCCGCACGCACCCCAAGGTCGTTTCGTCGGAGGGCGAAGCCTACCGGGAGATGCTGGTGGCACGGACCTGGGCTCAGGGCGTGGCTCCCTCGGTGACCTTTGACGCCACCTACCGGGACGTACCCTCTCTCACCCGCTTGGTGCAGGACGCCACCGTAGTGGTGCTGCCCTACGACTCCCAGGACCAAGTCACCTCGGGCGTGCTCGTCGACGCCCTAGCCGCCGGCCGGCCCGTCGTGGCCACCGCATTCCCTCACGCCGTGGAACTGCTGTCGAGCGGAGCGGGAGTGGTCGTCCCTCACCGCGACGCCACCGCCCTAGGCGCGGCGTTGCGCCACATCCTTACCGAACCCGCGGCGTGCGCGTCCATGGCGCGCGAAGCGGCTCGTCTCGCCCCTGGCTTCGCCTGGACGGCGGTGGCCCGCCGGTACGCCGCCCTAGCCGACGGCCTCGTCGCCGATGCCCAAGCCGTGACGGCGTGACCCCCGTTCCGAGTTTTGAGCACCTGGAACGGATGACGGACCGCTACGGGACGTACGAACACGCCGACGGCTCCGCTCCTCGCCCCGAACACGGCTACTGCACCGATGACATGGCCCGGGTCCTGGTCGTGGCGAGCCGCGAGCCTGACCCCAGCCAGCCGGTGAGCGACCTCGCCCGCCAGGCTCTGCGCTTCGTGGCCGACGCCCAAGGCCCCGGCGGCGATTGTCGTAACCGCCGCGACAGACAGGGGCAGTGGCGGGGCCCTTACGAGGTGGGAGACCCGTGGGGCCGGAGCCTTTGGGGCCTCGGCACAGCTGCCGCCCGCCATCCTCGGGAACTGGTGCGCCAGTTGGCTCTCAGCTGCTTCGAGCGCGGGGCTCAACGGCGGTCACGATCGCCCCGCTCCATGGCGTTCGCCGCCCTGGGGGCGTACGAGGTCCTCGCCGTCTATCCCGGCCATCGCGCTGCTCTTGACCTGCTGGCTGACAGCATAGGGGTCGTGGGCGTCGGCGCGACCAGCACATCGTGGTCATGGCCCGAGCCTCGCCTGGCCTATGCCAATGCCGTGCTCCCAGAGGCTTTGATCGTTGCCGGTGCCGGGTTGGACCGGCCTGAGCTCGTGCATCATGGCCTCCACCTCTTGGCCTGGCTCTTGGACCACGAGACATCCGACGGTCACCTATCGGTGACCCCCGTCGGAGGCTGCGGGCCCGACGACCCACGGCCCGCCTTCGACCAGCAGCCCATAGAGGTGGCGGCGCTGGCTGACGCGTGCTCTCGGGCCGCCACGCTTACGGCCGATGACCGCTGGAGCGCCGGGGTCGCCAGCGCCGTCGCCTGGTTCATGGGCGACAACGACGCCGGCCTGGCCATGTGGGACCCCGCCACCGGGGGCGGTTACGACGGCCTTCGCGCCGATGGCCCTAACCTCAACCAGGGGGCCGAGTCCACCTTGTCGCTTATCTCAACTTTGCAGCACGGCCGAAGTCTGGTGGGGGCCGGCCGGTGAGCTTCCAAGGACGAACAGACGGGATGGTGACCAGGGAGGCCCTGCGGCTGCATCCCGATGCCCGACGGGTGGTCACCGTGGCGTTCGTCCCAGGCGAAGAGACGCCCGGCGGGGACTCGCGCGCCATTTCGGTCACCGAACGCATCCTGGCCATGGACGAGGCGGTCGTCACGGCCACACTTGCCGAGGTGAAGCAGCGGTTCTCCCATAGGCACCGGGACCTGGAGGCGACGTGGAGGAAACACTTCGCTCTGGCCGCGCACCATTTTGAAAAAAGCGCCGACGTCCCCGCGGAAACGGCGTTGCTGATCGGAGCTTATTTTACCCGGGAAGTGTCGGTCGAAGCTGCAGCCTTGTTCAACCCCTCCCTGGTCGCTCACCCCGACCAGACGGGGGTGGCCGCGGGCGAGGTCCGCTTCGTGATGAGCTTGCGGGCCCTAGGCGAAGGCCACGTGTCATCGATCGAGTTCCGCACGGGCATCATTGATGCCGCCGGCGGCGCCCATCTCGACGACCCGGGCCCCTACCTGGAGATAGGCCTGGTCTCGCCTGGCCCCTACAAACGGCGCATCTTCCACACCAAATTGGCCGAGCACGGGTGTGACAACAACGCCGCCGCCCTTGTCCTCGACCGCCTCGACCCTCACTTCGGGGCCTCGCAGCTGCAGGCCGCCATCGCCGGCCTGCACCCCGATCTCCTGTCCCGTACCGCGGTCAGGAGCGCCGTCGAGCAGATCCGCAGGGTGGCCGCCAATAATTACACAGTCGAGTTCCCGGCTCGTACGACCATTTCTGAACGGGTGCTGTGGCCCAACGGCCCGAGCGAGCTGCATGGCATGGAGGACGCTCGTTTCGTGCGCTTCGTCGACGATGACGGCACTGTGACCTACCGGGGCACCTATACCGCTTTCGATGCCTCTCTCGTCGCCCCTCAGCTGGTCTCGACCACCGACTTCAGTACTTTCGCCGTCTCCCAGCTCTCGGGGGCGTTCGCCACCAACAAGGGATTGGCCCTGTTCCCCCGCAAGGTTGGCGGGCGGCACCTAGGTTTGTCGCGCTGGGACGGAGAGCGGTTGGCCGTTACGGTGTCCGACGACGGTTGCGAGTGGGCAGAGGCCACCACCCTCGAACTACCGGTGCAACCCTGGGGCCTGGTCCAGGTGGGCAATTGTGGCTCCCCGCTGGAAACGGACGAGGGCTGGCTCGTGCTTACCCACGGCGTCGGACCTATGCGCAGTTATGCCATCGGCGCCCTTCTGCTCGACCTCGACGATCCCTCGCGGGTGACCGGGACGCTCCCGGGCCCCTTTATAGTGCCCAATGAGGACGAACGAGAGGGTTACGTCCCCAACGTCCTGTACTCCTGTGGGGCGCTGCTCCACGGTGGGTCACTTGTCCTGCCCTATGGGTTCTCTGACAGCGGCGTCCGCTTCGCCCTCATAGACCTGGCCGAGCTCGTCAGCCGGATGGTGCGCAGTTGAGGCCCCATTGCTGCCGCCATCACCACATCTCTCATGTCACGCACGTTGGCGTGATCTGACCTGAGCCCTACGGTGCCTGCCGTCGCCCTGCACGGTGGCCCCGGCAGCGGCGGCACCCCCGGGCGACGCCGTTCGTTCGACCCCGAGGCGTACCTTTGGTCAAGGCATGGCCCGGGTCTGACCGGAAAATCCCTGGGGTGAGGTGAGCGCGACGGTCTAGCCCGCCAGGTGGGGCTGCGGGTAGAGGCCCGCTGGGCTTGCCGACCAGCGCGTTGGTCGGGAGTGGCGGCTTATGCGGCGGGGGTCAGGGTGACGTGGTGGCCGAGGGCTTCGAGTTGATTGACGAGGTTGCGGGTGCGTCTTTGCATGTCGAGGCGTTTGGTGTAGTAGTCCGGGCCGAGGTCGTTGAAGGTGGTGGTGGGGTCGGCGAGGAGGTGGAAGATGATGACCAGGACGGAGCGCTCGATGGCGGCGAGGGCTTTGGCTTTGGGCATGCGTCTGATCAGCCGGCGGTAGCGTTGGCCCAAGAAGGTGTCGGTTTTGGCCGCTCCTGTGGCCATCTGTCCGAGCGCCGCTTTGAGGTAGGGGTTGCCCTTGCCGGTGGCTCCTCGGCCGGTCTTGCGGCCCGACTGCACGGTACGCGGTGACACCTTGGCCCATGAGCACAGCCGCCCGGCGGTCCCAAAGACGGTCATGTCCAAGCCGATCTCGCCGATGATGGCCCGGGCGCTGTCGGGCCCGCCGCCCGGTATGGCCGAGATCCGCTCGACGGCCGTAGAGAACCGGGCCGCGGCGGTGGTGATCTCGCCGGTGGCAGCATCGACGGTGGCTTTCTCAACGGAGGTGCGGTCGTCAGGAGCGGGCTGGGGCAGAGTTGTGATGGCCTCGTCGAGCAGGCTGGTGAGTGTTGTGATACGCCGGCTCAAGTCATCGATTTGGTCCAGCAGCAGGCGGGCCAGTCGGGCGTGGTGGTCGGTGAAATGGCCATCGGCGGCTTCTTCCAAGGCGCCCAGGCGGGCCCGGGCCTTTCCTTTGGCCAGCCCAGCGAGCCTCTTAAGACGTGCCAGACGGGACGCCAGTAAACCCTGGTGGCCTCCATTACCACCTGGGTCACCCCTTCTGCGGCCAGCCAGTCCTTCAGCTGGACCAGCTCGGCGGTGAACGTCGAGAACTCTCGGACCACCTGCCTACGCTTGCCAGCCTCTCCCGGGGCCCGGACACAGGCCATCACCGTCTCTTTGTGCACGTCCAGCCCGGCGATACGGGCCACCACCACTTCCATGGTCATCACCCTCCCAGTCGTACGTTGCGGGGCGTGCCGCCCAGGAGGGCCTCGTGGCGATCAGAAAGACTCTGACACTCGTGCTCGAAGCAACAATCCAGGGTGCCTGCAGGCCCCCGACGCCAGTCTGAGCTTCGGGCTCACCAACAGCACCAAGAGCCAGCGGCGTTCGCCAGGGCGGCACCCCAATATTTCATACTCCACGGGTGGCGCCCCGCCAGGGGCCCATCGAAGTCTGAGCTGTACTTTGTCGGCACCGGCGGCCCCTGGGGCGCGAGGCCCTCGAAGCTAACCTGAGGGCGTGCGCTCGCTACCGGAGTTCTTAGTGGTCGCTCTTCTCGTCACGCTGACGCCCGGCCCCGCCACCGCCACCATCGTCCGGGTGGCGGCGCGCGACGGGCGCCGCGCCGCGTTGAGCGCGATCCTCGGCAACAGCATCGGCGTCTTCATGTGGGGTTGCCTTTCCGCCATCGGGGTTTCGTCGCTGGTCCTGGCGTCCGAGGTCGCTTATACGGTCCTGCGTGTAGGCGGCGCCGTCGTACTGATCGTGCTCGGCCTGCGGTCGTTGCTGCGCCGAGGCACCCACGAGAGCCAGCCCATCGGCGCCCGCAGGGTGGCCGGCTGGCGCTCCGGCCTCGCTACCAGCGTCTCGAACCCCAAGCTGGCGGTCTTCTTCGTGGCCGTCTTCCCCCAGTTCCTCCGGCCGCACGCTGACCCGCTGCCCTATGCGTTGGCGATGGCCGCCACGATCGTTTCCTTCGACCTGGTCTGGTACTCCGCCCTGGCCTTCGCTGTCAACCGTGCCCGCTCGCTGTTGCGGCCGCGTTTTCAGCGAGCCATGGAGAGGTTCACCGGGGCCGTGCTCGTGGCCCTGGGCATCCGGCTGGTCGCCCAGGCTCGCTGAGCGCGCCAGGCCCGGTGCCGCAACGTGGGCCGGGTCAGCCGGGAGCGCCGGCGCCTCTATCGCCAGGGCCTGAACCTATACCACCAAGGGCCTGAGCGCGGCCAGGACATCGGCGATGCACCCGGGTTGCTCGTGCCATGGCAGGTGGCCAGCCCCCGGGACGACGACGAGGTCGCCATGGGGCAGCAGAGCGGTCATCTCCTCGGCGACGCTGGCGGGCATCGGGCTCGACCCGCCGACGACGGTCACGACGGGCACGTCCAGGTGCGCCAGCCGGCGGGCGAAGCTTTCGTCACCGAGCTGGCGGAGGACGGACTCAAAAGTGGCCGAAGAACACCGGGCCGAGAGGCGCAGGTCCGCCGGCATCGGCGGCGCGCTGGAGGGGTCGGCGAAGTACGCGGGCCACACCAGGGCCAGTGACTCCAGGGCTTCGGCATCCGTAACTTCTTGGCCGGGAGGGCGGGCGTCGATCTCGTCCAGGCGCGTCAACCTGTTAGGGGCCGTCCGACGGCGTAGTTCGGCGCCGAAGGCGGTGGCGCCGCCGTCGCCGATAGGACCGAGGCCGTCGACACCGACGACGGCCAGGACGCGCTCGGGGAGCGCCAGAGCCACCTGCAGGGCCAGATGAGCGCCCCAGGAATGCCCGAGCAGCACGGCTTTGTCAACCACGACCGCTTCAAGCACGGCCGCGGCGTCGGTCACGTGGCGGTCGACGTCGAACGGCCCTTCGATCGAGGAGGGGGCCAGCCCGCGCTGCTGGTAGCGGACGGTACGCCAATCACTCGTCTCGCCATCGAGGAGCTCGGTGTAGTCGGAGAGCCCCGGTCCGCCGTGGAGCAGGACCAGCTCAGGCCCGTCGCCACCTACCGACCCACAGATGGCGCCGTTATCGGTGTCAACGGTGAACCCGCCGTCCGACATGGCAAGAATGATATGCCTGGGAGGCCCGCTTCCGGTGGCGGACAGGTGGCGGGGTCAGCCGCGGCTAACTTGCAGGTGGAACGTGGCCCGGGCGGTGATGCCGGGGCTGGACGCCGTTACGGTGACGCCCCCCGCCCCATAACCAGCCCGCAGCGGCGGCGCCAGAGCCACCCCGTCGGCGTCCGTCGTCGTCATGATGCTGGTCGACTTACCGGGGAAGTAGGCACGGCCCGCGGTGACAGTGAACAGCACGCGGGCGCGGTCGAGCGGGCCGCCCATGTGCCCGTTGGTATCAGTGAGCAACGCCTCGAGGGGCGCGCGGAAGCGGTCGCCGAAATAAGCGGACTGGTGGTTGCCGGAGAAGGCTACAAATTTCACCGGTTCGGTATTTGTGAAGACCCACTTGACCTCGGCCTGCCCCGGCTGGTGCACCGACACGGAGTACCTTCCCGGTGTGAGCGGCGCCCGGGGCACCAGGAAAACAGCGTTGTCGCCCTTTAGGATGTCGATGGCAGTGGGGCCGAGCAACGGGTCAGAAGACACGAAGGTGTGGCTGTCCACCACGCAGATCCCGCCGTTGGCGTTGGTCTCGATGACACCGCCCGGCCGTTCGATGCGGGCGGTGAGCCCGAGAGCCGGGGGGGACGGCAGCAACAGGACGAGGGGCAGTCCCACGGCTTCGCTCAACTTCTGCCAGCCGCATGTACCCAACGGGTCCGGGCTTTCGCCCCGGAAGGTGGACAAATTGGTCGGGGCGCCGGGCCCGGGGAACATTATGGGCACTTTGGGCAGGGGATCGGCATAGTCCAGGCCGTTGATGACATCGAGGCCGGCGTCACCCGTGCTGGCACTATAGGCAAAAGCCACTAATTTTAGCTGCGGCCGGAGAATGCCCACGGCATGGAAGGGGGCGCTCAACCAGCCGTCTATGAAGTCTCTGGGCGTAAAGCCGAGCTCGCCGTAGAAAAGGTTGCTGGAAGCCGCCTCTGTGGCACCCGCCGCCGTGAAGTAAGGGCTGTCGGGGTTCTCGCTGTGGAGGCTGGCATAGGTGCCGGTCAAATAGCGGGCCGGGGTTTTGGCCAAATATACGAGGTGGTCCCGGATCCCCCGGTCCCAGGCTTTCTCCTCCCTGACCGGCGCCAAGCCGGCTGCCACCCGGTAATAGTTGACCTCCCCGAGCCAATCCCTGCTCACGACGTGACCGGGGCCGCGCCCGGCCGCACTGGCGGCCGGTACGGCGCCAAGTCCGAAGACGGCGAGCACGGCCGCCAGTGGCAAGCCGAAAATAGCCTTGAGGTTTGGTCGGCGGGGCCGGTGTGGTCGGCTTGTCATTCTCAGTTCCTGGGGCGAAGGTACCATCTCACCGTAGGCGGGTGCTCTCGGGCGGCCTGGCCCCCTGGGGGAGGCTGTTGTCAAACGGCCCATCGCAGTGCTTCGGGCCGGCAACTACGCACGTCGGCCGGGGGCGCCCAGCGGACGCTGACGATGTCGGCGGTCCGGAAGCTCGCCAGGCGCCTCGCCCAGCAGTCGAGCACGGCGCGGCCGTCGCGGCCCTGGAAGAACGTGGTCAGCGGCCCCTCTTGGACGTACGCGTCCGCGCCTTCGACCAACTCGGTCACGTCGGGCTTCAAAGTGACCTCGTAGCTCATGATGCCTCCTTTGTGCCTTGGTCCCGTACTGACCGTAGGCGCGTGGGCCTGTGGGCATCCAGAGGTGCAACCCTGTGTATTTTGTGCCGACCGGGGTGAACGAGCCTGGCGCCAGTGGTCGCCCCGCCGGTAGACGACCGCTCATGAGCGGCGCCCTGGTCGTCGCTAGATGGTCGTTACAGGGTCGCGAGCTTCGGGAGGGACTGGCTGGCCCCGTCGACGCGGTGCTCGATGAGCGTGTCGATGTTCACCGCAGGCATGGGGTGGGCGAAATAGAAGCCCTGGCAGAAGTCGGCACCCAGCTGGGCCAGCTCCCGGTGCTGTTCGATCGTCTCGACGCCTTCGGCTATCACGGTCGAGCCCAGGTCGTGGGCCAACTGCACGATCGCGGCCACGATCGCCCGGTTCGTCCGGTCGCGCCCTAGGCCGGCGACGAAGATCTTGTCGATCTTGACGATGTCGACTGGGAACTGGAGCAGGTAACTGAGAGAGGAGAAGCCGGTGCCGAAGTCGTCGAGGGCGAGCTTCACTCCTAGGGCTTTGAGGTCATTGAGCACTATAAGTGCACGTTCGCCGTCTGTTACGAACACGCTCTCGCTCATTTCCAAGGTGAGCTGGTCGGCGCGGCCTGTGCTGGCAGAGACCACGGCGGCGACAAGGTCGACGAAGCCGGCCGACATGAGCTGGTGGGCAGACACGTTCACCGACATGGCCACATCGTCGACCCGGTAGTCGTTTTGCCAGTGGCTCTGTTCGTCCGACGCCTCCTGGAGGACCCAGCCCCCGATGGCTGGGATCAGCCCCGCTTTTTCTGCCAGCGGTATGAGCACGCCGGGCGTCACGAGCCCCCGGCTCGGGTGGGCCCAGCGCAAAAGGGCCTCGACACTAGTGATGTGCCCATCGCCGGTGGCGACGATGGGCTGGTAGTCGAGGTGCAGCTCGTTGCGCCCTAACAGGCCGTGCATGTCGCGCTCCAGAGCCGCCTGGTAACTGGCGAAGTGCTGGTCGCGCAGGTCGAGGATATCGTGACCGCCGCCGCCGGCCCGCTTGGCCCGGTACATAGCCATGTCGGCGGTGTGCAGGACGTCTTCGGGGGCGTCGGCCCGGCCCTTCCCGGTGAAAGCGATGCCGATGCTGGCGCTGATGTTGAGTTCGTTGCCGGACAGGGAGAACGGCTGGTCGAAGGCGGCGTCGAGGCGGCCGACGATGACGTCGGCCTGAGCCGGGCTGTCGAGGTCTTCGCACAGCACGACGAACTCGTCGCCTGAGACGTGTGCCAAGGTGTCGCCCGGTCTCAGCACCTCGCTGAGGCGAGCGCCCACGGCCACCAGCACCTCGTCGCCCACCCGGTGGCCAAAGGTGTCGTTGACCACCTTGAACCGGTCGAGGTCCACGAAGAACACGGCCGACGTCAGGCCCGAGCGGCGGCAGCGGAGCAAGGAGTGCTCCAGGCGCTCCATCAACAGGGCCCGGTTCGGCAACCCAGTCAGGGCATCGTGAAGAGAGATCTCGCGCGAGCGGTGGGAGGCCTCCCTGAGATCGGCCCGTCCCTCCGCGTTCACGATGTACGCGGTGGTGACGTCTGCCAGGGTCTGGGCTGCTTTCATCGATGTCGCGCTGAGCTTGCCCCGCCTGTCCCGGTAAAGGTCCAGGGCGCCTATCCGGCGGTTACCGAGGCGCAACGGGAACGTGAACACCGCAGCCAGGCCGGCTTCGGACGCCCGGGCTATGAACAACGGGAACCGCTCTTCGCAGCTGAGATCGGGTACCGCGATGGCTCCGCCGGTACGGTACGCCTCCAGGCAGGGCCCGTCCTCGAGCTCGGTTTGTAGCTTCTCGAACCGCAATGCGTCCCCGTTCGACGCCGCTATATAGCGTGGCTCTACGCCGGGCGAGATCAACGTCACCCCCGCCGCGGTGACAGGCATGATCTCGACAATGCGCTCGACAAGATGGTCCAGAATGGCCTGGATAGGGAAATCGGTGACCATGGTGCGAGCGAACTCGCTCAGCACTTCCGAAAGTTGGCTCTCGCTCGCCACGGCGCTCCTCTGTCCGACGACCGAATAGAGCCACAGGGTCCGGGTAGCCCATCACTATTATAACGCTGAGCCGGCGCCTTATACCACGCAAAGAGATCATTTAACCACAAAGAGGAACATTGAGCCGATGGGCACGACGACGTGGTGATGCCTGCCGACCGCCGTCGGGTTGACGCCTAGCGGCGCGTGGGCGATGCTGTGTATTGCTTTTATCGCCAGTTAGTTCCTGAGCGCAGGAGACCCAACATGGCACAGCGGTGGTACCCCAAGGCTCTGGTGGCGGTCTTGGCCGGCGCCGCGGCCATGATCGCTCCGCCCGGGGGCGAGCTCGGAGCGGCGGCCCAAAGCCTGAGCTTTACCAGCGTCTGGTCCCAGGACCTGGGCGACGGTACCCCGGTGGCGCTCTCATCGCCCGATGTGGCCACCCTGGCCGGTGCCCCGGCGGTGGTGGTGGGGGACCAGGGTGGCCATATCTATGCTTTTTCACTTGCAACCGGGGCCCTCGTCCCCGGTTGGCCGGCCACCACCGGAGGGGTGCCCGTCGAGTCGACGCCATCGGTCGCCGCCCTTACCCCGGGGTCCCCGGACGACACCATCTTTGTCGGCGCCGGCACCGCGGCCAAGCCCCATGAAGGTGGATATGAAGCGTTCGGTCCCGATGGGACCTTGAAATGGTCTGTCGGCGTCCATAACCCGGGCGCCACCTACGTTTCCGGGGTGGTGGCCTCGCTCGCCGTCGGGGACCTCCAGGGAGGTCTGGACGTCGTGGGGCCGTCGGTGGGACAGCGCCAGGATGCCATCAACGCCATTACGGGCACCGTGCTCCCCGGTTTCCCCTGGTTCCAGGGCGGCGGGGACTACGCCACGCCCGCGCTGGCCGACCTGTACGGGACGGGCAAGCTCGAGATCGTCAACGGTGGTGGGCAGACGGCCGGACTGGCCTACAACACCCTCTACGCCCAGGGCGGTCACGTCCGGGTCCTGTCCCGGACGGGCAACGAGGGTTACAGCCAGCCCAACGGAGGCCTGATATGTGAGTACAAACCGGACGAATCGGTGGAGTCCTCGCCCGCGGTCGGGCCTTTCCTGGCTCGCGGCAAGGAGGGGATCGCCGTAGGGACGGGCAATTATTGGCCAGGAGCCTCGCAGGCCGACATGGTCCTCGCCTTCACGTCCCGCTGCCGGTTGGTCTGGGCCCAGCGCCTTGGCGGGCTCACCACGGACAGCCCGGCTCTGGCCGACCTCTCCGGCGCCGGTGTTCTCGCGGTCGTCGAAGGGACAAATAACCAGCATGGAGGCGGCTCGGTTTACGCCCTAAACGGGGCGACCGGCGCCGTCATGTGGAGACAAAGCGCCCTGGGCGAAGTCATCGGCGGGGTGGTCACGGCGGACCTGGGCTCGGGTTACCAGGACGTTATCGTTGCCTCCACCGGAGGCGCAGAGGTCCTCGACGGGAAGACGGGAGCGGTGCTGGCCATCCTGGAAAGGGGCGTCGGCTTGCAGAACTGCGCTCTGGTGACCGATGACCCCAACGGCTCGATCGGGGTCACCCTGGCCGGTTATGGTCCCACCGACGGGGGAGTGGTGCAGCACTACCAACTGGTGGGCTCCAGCGGGGCCAACGTCGCCGAAGCGGGGGCCTGGCCCATGTTCCACCATGACCCGTACCTCACCGGGAATGCCCAGGAGACGTCCCCGCCTGGCTGAGCGCCGTGGGGTGGCACGCAAAGCCGTGAGGAGAAGGGCAGCACATGTAGTGTTATTGTCCTCGGCCGGAGTGCCGCCCTACGACGAATACCACCACGACGGCCCCGGCGGGCGCGGCGGCGCCAACGGTCAACAACCTGCTCAACAATGGCAACTTTGCGCTTCCGTTCAGCTTCAACGCATATGGGTTCCGGCCTCCTGGCTATTACACAGTAAACAAGGAAAAGATTTACTCCATCCCCGGTTGGACGGTGGGCGCGGTCACCGACCCCGACCTGAAAAACAGCGCCGGCCCCTCCGATTACGAGGGTGGCGTCCAGGTCTATAGCCGGGGCTATGTCTTGTCGCCCCCGGGTACCAACCAGGAGGTGATGCTGGATTACTACAGTGGAAGCTCACCCAACTGGTAGTGCTGGCCACGTCGACCAGTTCTCTACTGCAATTTGCCTACGACCCCGCGTGCCAGGGCACCGTCTGCGGTTCCGCGCGGTCAAGACGCTCAAGATACACATCTCCTAACCGGACCGCTCTGTCGGTCGGACCGCTTCCGCCCAGCTACCGCCGAGGTCGAGGCCGCGGCGGTAGCCCAGCAGGCACGACGACGGCTCGACGGGACGTTGCTGCACTGTCGGCCTATTACGTCACTGTGACGAAACGTTGCCCCATAGAGACGAGGGAGGCGTTCCCAGTTCTGTGGGCGCCGTTCTCGCTGAGGTCCGAGCCCGGCCGCGGGAGGTTCTGTAGCGCGCGTTGTCTCATGGGCCGGCCCTGAAGAGGAGCTCTGGGGAGCGGGGCCGCAGTCCGGGATGGGAGCCGCAGTCCGGGATATCCCGCCCCGGCACGCGACAGGTGCCTGGGCTGCTTTTGGTAGCAACGCCGATAATGGTCGTTATGTAAAGTAAGGCGTGGGAGCACCGGCCGGGCCGGGACAGGCCCGGCCGGTGCCCGGCGGCGGCTCGTGACGGCACCGACCACTCGCCGTCCTTCCCGGTATAAGGCGCCCGCCCCTTAGCGTGAGAGCGGCCCCGCCGTGAACGGAGAACGCATGCGAGTAAGTCGTTGGTACAAGTGGACGGGCCTGGCCGTGTGGGCAGCCCACTTCGTACTGGCCGGCGTCGGGGTCTACCGCTGCCCGCGCTGCAAGGGCCGGCTCAACTATCGGTGGTGGTGCAAGCGCTGCGAAGGCTACCGGCTGCCCGCCCACTGACGGCTCCCGCTAACGGCTCCCGCTAACGGTGGTGGGCCGCCGGCCTCGGCCCGGCGCTGAGGCGGGCCAGGAGGGACTCCTTGATGGCCGGGCGGCTGCCAAAGACCAGGAGGAAGGCGGCCTCCCGGCTGAGGCGCTCGGCGACGTCGCCGACCAGCGCCGACCGGCTGCCCCGGCTGACGGCCAGGCGGGCGGACGCCCGCGCCGCCAGCTCACAGGCCCACGCCCGGGCGGCGGGCAGGCCGGTCTCGTCGGCGCCGTCCAGGGCCGCACGGCAGTCGGCCAGCTCCTGGTCGAGGGGCGAGGGGCCCATCAAGGAGCAGCACCTACGGACCAGGCCAAGGGCGAACGAGCCGTTTAGGCGGAGCCGCTCGGACTGCGCCCGGGCCGTCTCGTAGTCCTGCTCGCCTATCACCATGTCGGGTCGCACCACCACGCCGCCGAAGCGGGCCCGTACAGTACGGCTGGCGTTGAGCGCCACCAGCCGCAACGGGGTGACGGACAGCCCCGGCTGAGGCTTGGCATCGACCAACAGGGTGACCACCGTGTCGTCAGGGCCGCGGGCGAGGACGACGATGACGTCGACTACCCCCCAACCGCTGACCCAGGGGGCCTCGCCCTCCAGGCGCCAGCCCTCCGGCACCGGCCGAGCCATGAGCCGGGCCGGTCCGCTCAGCAGCCCGGTAAGGGCCACTCCCCCCTTGACCTGGCCCGTTATGGCGCCGTGAAGGTACTTCTGGCGCAGGGCTGCCGGCGATGACGGGCCCAACATGGCCCCCAGGAAACGAAAATGCTGCGACCACAGGAACGTGGACGCCAGGCACCCGGAGGCCAGCTCTTCGACGGCGGAGCACATCCCCGGGTACCCCAGCCCGAGGCCCCCCTCGGTTTCGGGCGCGAAGAGCCCGTATAACCGGGCATTGGCCAACGACCTCAGGTGGTCGTCGGGGACGCTTTCGGCGGTGTCGACGGCCGGGGCGTCGGCGAAGAACCGGGAGCTCAGCCGTTGCAGGTCGGCGCGCAGGTCATGGCTCAAACCCCCGGTCGCCGCTGTCTGGTCTGTTCGTACCACCCACCCGCTCCTCGTGCTGGGAAAGTCGTCCCCTGCACCGTAAGGGAGACCAGACGGCCTCTGTCGGGCAGGCGATCACGCCAGGAGGGCCCCCTGCGGCAACGGGTGCGCCAAGGTTACCCGGCCTCGCGACGGACCCCGGTGGTAAGTGGTGACAGCCGGCGCCGCCCGTTGGCCGGGGCCAGGCTGACGGGTCGGGCGAACGACGAGAGCCACGCCTCGCAATCGCGCGCCGGCAGCGGGCGGGCCAGGAAGTAGCCCTGGGCGGCGTGGCAGTCGAGGTCAGCCAGGCGGTGCAGGGTGGCCTGGTCCTCGACGCCCTCGGCGGTCACGTGACGCTCCAGGCGCCGGCCCAGCTCGATGGTCGAGCGTACGATGGCCTCGTCGCCCCTGTCGTGGAGCATCCCGGTGACGAAGGACCGGTCGATTTTCAGTTCCTTGAACGGGAGGTCCTTCAGCCGCGTAAGCGAGGAGTAGCCGGTCCCGTAGTCGTCAATGGAGAGGCTCACGCCCAGCTCCTGAAGGCTGTGCATGGTGCGCTGCGACGCCGCCAGGTCGGTCCAGCCGGCGGACTCCGTGAGCTCCAAGGTAAGGGCCGAGGGGTTCATGTTGGCCCGGCGTAGGGCGGCGTCGACCCTGTCGGGCACGCGGCCGTTGGCCAGGCTGCGGGCCGAAAGGTTGACGGCGACGGTAAGGCCCGGGATGAGCTCCCGCCACGCCCTGAGCTGTGCCAGCGCCTTGTCCAGCACCCACCACGTGAGCGGGTCGATGAGGCCGGCGCTTTCCGCCACAGGGATGAACTCCACCGGTGAGATAGGCCCGTGCTCCTCGTGGGTCCAGCGCAGCAGGGCCTCGCAGCCGATCACGTCGCCCGTGAGGAGCTTAACAACGGGCTGGTACCAGACTTCCAGGGTCTCTTGCTCTATGGCGCGGCGCAGGTCGGTGGCCAGCGTCAGGCTGCGCACGTCGGAGCGGTCCTCGGCGGGATCGTAGAAGCGCACTCCCCCGCCTGCTTCCTTCGCCACGTACATAGCGATGTCGGCATGCCGCATCAGGCTGGCCGCGTCGCCCGACCCGCCGTTGGCGGTGGCCACCGCCACGCCCATGCTGGCACCTATGTCGAGCAAGAGGCCCTTCACGGCGAAGGGCTGTTTGATGATGCTCAACAGCCGCTCGCTGGCCGCCTCGATCGAGACCCCGTCCGTCGCCCTGAGGAGCACGGAGAACTCATCGCCCCCGAGCCGGGCCACCATGCTCTGGTCGCCCGCGAACGGCCTGAGCCGGCTGGCCAGTTCGAGCAGGATGGCGTCCCCGATGGCATGACCGAGGGTGTCGTTGACCTCCCTGAACCGGTCCAGGTCGATGAACATCACGGCCACGTCGTTCTCCGGGCCGCCCTTCAGCGCTTCGTCCAGGCGTTCGGTGAAGTAGAGCCAGTTGGGCAGGTCCGTAAGCGTGTCGTGATGCGCCTGGTGCTCGCGTGCCGCCGCCTGTTCGCGTAACTGCTCCAACAGGTGGCTGGAGCGCAGGGCCACGCCCGCGTTCACGGCCAGGGTTTCGAAGAACCGCAGATCGGCCTGAGAAAAGCCTTGGCCCTGGAAAGGCCTGTTGGCCACCAGCAGGTAACCGGCTTTGGGATCCTCACGCTGGAGTGGGGCCACCAGGGCATCCCGCAGGCCCTTCTTCTTCATCGACGAACTGAGCAGCTCGTCGTCGGAGCGGGCGTCCAGGAGCTGCGCCCCTCGCATCCCTATCAATATGTCGAAGCTGGAAAGGGGGACCCCCTTCTCGAACTGGGGAGCTTCTTCCCCGTCGAGCGAACAGCGCAGGACGAGGCCGCCGAGGGGCGCGTCCAGGGGCACGACGAGCTCTCCCCGGTTGGCCACGAGAAGTGACCTCGCCTCTTCCAGGACCGTGATCGTGACGTCGCGGTCCTCGGAGAGCGCGCTCAGGTGCCTGGTGAAGTCGTACAGCTTCTCCAGGTTGGCGTAGCGCTGCCCGGCCACGACGGTGGCCCGGTAGGCCAGGTTGGCGGCGACGGCGATGAGGATGAACAGCCCGGCGCCCCAGATGTTCACCCACACCAGCGATACCGCCACCAGACCGCCGGCCGTGCACAGCCCGATGTAGACGCCCAGCTGTACGAGTATGGGCACCAGAGGTGGCCGCCGCCACCGCTTGTCCGCGAGCGCCGAGGTAACCAACATGAGCAGGAGGTTGGCGACGGCGATGAGCGCCACCGTCAGCAGGCCGGCGGTCCAACCGCGCAAGTCCACCGGACTGTGGAGGCCCGCCGCCCCTGCGCCGCCCACCAATCGGTCGTAAACAAGAACCCCCAGGGCGACCGAGCACAAGTAAACGGTCCAGCCGGTCAGCTCCTTGAGTGGTGGCCGGCGGTGCTTGAAACTGGCGGCCAGGTACCCGCAAGACGCCATCACCAAGCACAGCCCGGGTTGAAGAAAAACGATCCCGACAAGGATGGGGATCTCGGTGAGCCCGATCGACATGCCCACTTTGCGGTTGCGGATCTTTATGGGGTGCGTATCGGCCGCCCACACTCCTAACGCTAAGAGTGGCAAAAGTGGCCAGTGGTCCCCGCCGGCGGGGTTGAGTTTCGCCAGGTCCTGGAAGTAAAGCAGCGCCACCAGGCCCAGCATCAGCGCGGCCGCGCCTAAACGCAGGGCGCGAGAAGCCCTACCTGGCCAGGTGGGCCCGGCTTTCTCGCTCGCATCCTTGCTCAATCGAGGCCTTTCGGACTTGGTATCTGCTCTACAAAATCTCGGCCTCTTCCAGCCCGTTCTGAAGCTCAGCACGCAGGTAGTCGCGGGTCGCTGGCCGCGTTTAGGACTAAGAGTGGCGCAATGCGCGCAAATGGGGCAGAATCGGAAATGTGCGACTTCAACGCATGCCCAAATCGCCGCCGTCCCGCGCCCGTGCGTCCGGTGGCGGGGGGCCTCTAACCCATTCGCGCCCGGCTGAGGCGATATCTCGACGGAGAGGGGGTGGAGACCGTGCGCACTTTCACCGCCGACTGACGGTGACCCATTTCCTATAGGTTGTGCCTTGGGTAGCGCTGACACGCGCCCAAGCTGAATTATCATCGGCGGCTGGCCCCTCCAGCTTGAGGGGCCAGCTTCCAGGTGCCCTCCGACTCAGGCGGATACATGTACTTCTCGTCCCGTTCCAGCCTTATCGCCAGCCTCACCAAGCACGACATCGCCGGCATCGTCATCGCCGTCGTGGCCGTCGCCCTGATAGTCGCGGGAGGGGCGAAGCTCGCCACCAAGGCCGTCAAGGGCGTCCTGGCCCTCATGGTCCTGGGTGTACTGGCGGCTGTTGTCGCCGTCCTGTTGTTCACCCGCGCCATCTGACCTGCTACTTCTCGGGCGCGGGCGGCCCGGGGTAGGGGCTACACCTGGCCAACGGCGGCTCTTGCCTTGTGACATTCGACCTTGGCTCCCCCGCGGCCTACCGGGCTAGGGTCTAGAAGAAGGTGCGGGCGTTGCACCGCACCTCACCTTTCTTTAGTCCCGACGCGCACAACGAACATGAAAGTGAGGCACGCGCCATGGTTTACGAGGTCGCCAAAGTCCACGCCATCGAGATCCTCGACTCCCGGGGACGTCCCACCCTGGAAGTCTCGCTCGAGCTCGCGTCCGGCCCAGTGGCCGTCGCCGGCGTGCCATCAGGTGCGTCCACGGGCACGCGCGAGGCGGTTGAGCTGCGGGACGGGGACCCTAAGCGCTACAAGGGCGCCGGTGTTACCAAGGCCGTCGGCAACGTCAACGGCGAGATCAACGGCCTCCTGGCGGGTCGCGCCTGGAAGAGCCTAGAGGAGCTCGACCGGGCCGTGATCGAGCTGGACGGGACGGAGACCAAGAGCCGCCTGGGGGCCAACGCCACCGTCGGTGTCTCGATGGCAGCCGCCCGGGCCATGGCGCTGGCGGACGACAAGCCGTTATACCGCTGGCTCGCCCCCGACGAAAGCCTGCTGAGGCTGCCCGTCCCCCACTTCAACGTCGTAAACGGCGGTGCCCACGCGCAGAACCCGCTCGAGCTCCAGGAGTTCATGGTCGCCCCTCTGGGCGCTCCCACCTTCGCCGAGGCCCTGCGGGCCGGCGCCGAGGTTTACCAGGTGCTGCGCGCCCTACTTCACGCGGCCGGGCACTCTACGGGCCTGGGCGACGAGGGCGGCTTCGCTCCCAATCTGAGCACGCCCGAAGAAGTCCTCGACCTCCTGGTGGAAGCGATCACGAAAGCGGGCTACAAGCCGGGCCCCGACGGCATAGCCATCGCCCTCGACCCCGCGTCGTCGGAGATGAGAGAGAGCGACGGCAGCTACCGCTACTCCCCCGGTGTCCGCTTCACCACTGACCAAATGATCGATCGCTACCAGGCTTTGACCACTAAGTACCCCATCTGGTTGATAGAAGACGGCCTGGGCGAGGACGACTGGGACGGATGGGAGAAACTCACGGCTCGCCTCGGCCAGAGCGTTCAGCTGGTCGGCGACGACCTGTTCGTGACCAACCCGGCCATCATCCGGGAGGGCATCGAACGTCATGTCGCCAATTCGGCCCTTATCAAGCTGAACCAGATCGGAACGGTCTCCGAGACCCTCGAGGCCATCGCCGTTTGCCGGGCGGCCGGCTACGCCCAGTTCATCTCCCATCGTTCTGGCGAGACAACGGACAGCTTCATCGCCGACCTGGCCGTCGCCAGCGGCGCCGGGCAACTGAAGACCGGTGCTCCCGCCCGGGGCGAGCGGGTGGCCAAGTACAACCGCCTGGTGGTGATCGAAGCCGAAATGCCGGGTTTGCCCTACGGGCTCCCGGGCCGGGGCCATTAGGTCCCTCCCCGCAGGCGCTCGCTGACTCCCAAGAGCGGCCGGGCCGATTCCAATAGCCAGTCCAGGCTGCGCCTGAGTTGCTCGGGCGAACCGTCCAGGGCGACATCGCCCTGGACGTCGGTAATGGCGCAGCCCAGTACGAACAGCAAATCGTCCAAGCCGTCCATCGCTTTGCGCGCCACGATGAGGTCTGACTCGGCTAGCCCGAGTTCCCGGGAGCGTTTGCGCGCCTCGAAGTCCCGCTGGCGACAGCTCCGCCGGCAGTACTGGCGCGGCCGGCCCGGCCCGGCGGATTTTTCGATGGGCCCGCCGCACCAGGCGCAAACTTTTCGTTTCGTCACAGTGACAAAATAACATTCGGGCTGGTGGACGAGCCGTGATTTGCGCTCCCCCCCGGAAGTTGTACTTTGGTGCGGTGGCTCGCCGCATAGAGATAGAATTGACAAGCGCGCGGCCCGATGGGACTTGGGCCTGGCGGGCAGCAGGCGCTCTCAACCCGAGGGGCGCTCTTGACGCCGCTCTGCTCTATAGCGGTGCCAAGGCGGGAGACGTCGTTAGAGCCGAGGCGGAGTTCGGCATCGACGGGATAACTGTGGTTTCGGTCGAAGCGCCGCGCTCGCGCCCGGGAGAAGACCCAAACCGCATTCAGTTGATCGAGCCTCCCCCCGTGGCTGGCGTCACCACCCAACTGACGGGCAACCGGGGCCGGAGCAGTTTTGACCGTCCCGAGCGAGGGAACGATCGCCGGCGGTTCTCGGGGCCTCCGGGCGGCCAGCCAGGTCGTCCCGCTGACCGAGGCACCAGAGGCCCGCTGCACGGCGCCGACGCCTCGAGGACGAACGGCAATGGTCGCGGCCCGCGGCCACCGGTGGATGGCGGTGCGGCCGAAGGCGCCGCTCACGAGGTGCGCGCTGACCGGGGCGAGCGTAGGGACCGGCCCGACCGTCCAGACCGCCCCGAGCGGCCCGACCGGGGCGCTCAGCCCGACCGGACCGAGCGCGCTGACCGGCCAGACCGGACTGGCGGCCCTGTCCGTCCCTCCCGGCCGGCGACGGGACCAGGGCGGAGCGGTCCCGGGCGCCCCGGAGCACGCCAGCCATCAACCGAGGCGGGTAGGCACCTTGACACCGACGCTGAGGGCCGCGGTACGGCACAACGTCAGCGGCGCCTGAGCCCCGGCAATTCGCACCGCAATGCCATGTTGGACGGCCTGCCGGTCGAGCAGAGGCCCATCGCCCAGCAGCTCCTACGAGGCGGGATACCCGCCGTTCGTACCGCGCTCCATTTCGAGCGGGAAAAAGCCAGGGACGAAGGGCGACCTGAGCCGAGCACCGAAGGGGTGCTGGCGTTGGCCGAGTCCCTCGTGTCCAAGGTCAAGGCGGCCGAATGGCGCGACCGCGCCGAGGCTGCCGTCAAAGCCGGCGACGACCTCGTGATGCGCGACCTGCGTTCGCTGGTCAACGGTTCTGACGTCGCTCGTGACGAAGCATCCAGGGATATGGTGATCGCCCTGCGCGAGATGTTGGAGAGCCGGGTCGAAGCACACCGCGTGTCGTGGGCCAACGAGGTCGCTGTCAACCTCGACGATGGGCACATCGTGCGGGCGCTGCGGTTGTCGAGCCACCCCCCCGATCCCGCCGCCCGGTTCTCGGCCGAGCTGGCCACACGTCTTCGCGACGCCGCCAGCATCGCCTTGGCGTCCGATACACCCCCGGAGAGATGGCTGGCCATTCTTCAGGCGGTCGTGGAGAGCCCCGTCCGGCGTACTGTCAAGCCCCAGGGCCTCCCCCACGACCCGGCTCCGGAACTTCTGGACACGGCGCGCCAGCAGTGCGGTCGAGTCCCGGCTCTGGCTCCTCTGCTCGGGCTCAGCGTGCCGCCCCCTCCCGGCCCAGCCCGCCCCGGCCTGCCCATAAAGCCGCCTCCTCGCCATATCACCAGGTCGGCGCCCAGACCCCCCCGCCCACCGGCCAAGCCCGTAGCCGGTACGAGCCGTCCCCCGCGGCCGGCGCCGCCTCAGGAAGCGGTCGCAGCACCCGCAGTGGAAGCGTCCGCAGCACCCGCAGTGGAAGCACCCGCAGTGGAAGCGTCCGCGGAGCAGGCCATCGCCGAAGTTCCCGCTGACGTC
>PMWT01000223.1 GCA_003166025.1 Acidimicrobiaceae bacterium
GTGTGCCCCACACCGCCGCCAGGCCGGGTCGTTCTGCCAAGAACGCGTGTTCGCGCAAACTCTGGCTAATACAGTTGGTTTTCACCCTCCCGCCATGCAGCGCCGCAGCTCAGACCACCCCTGCACCTCAGAACTACGTCGGAACGCACGCGGGGTCGGTGTTGCCCGCTGGTACGACCCGACGACAGCGGAGTTTACGACCATCGACCCGGACGTCGCATCGACGGGGCAGCCGTACACGTACGCCGGCGACGACCCGGTGAACGAGTGGGACCCGGACGGGCTTCGGCCTTGGTGGGAGAACGCGCTGCTTGGCGTTGTAGGCGTCGCGGCCGTAGACGCGTGGGACAACGGGACAATCGCCACTGTGGGTAACTGCCTTGGGACCCAGTGCTACGACACCCATCAGGGGGCTGTCGACGTCGGTGACGGCGCCCTCAACGCAATTGCCTCGCTGAACCCGAACCCGAGCCAGCGGGTGACCATCCCGGCCGAGTACCCGTGTATGCCGGGCGCTTACCAGATCGGCGAGGGGCTGACCTACGGAGCGACGTTCGCCGCCGGTGGATTGGTCCCTGGCGCGGACGAAGCCGAGGAGGCTGAGATCGCAGCCGAAGCCGCAGAGGGCGAACTTGTACCGAGCGGCCAGGCGTTTGATACTCAGGCGCAGGCTCTTGCGAATCGAATCGGGGGTCAAGCACAGGTCGAGTTCGCGAGCGGACCCAACGCTGGCCGAGAGTTCGACCCGATCAGCCGGCAGTATGTAGCCCAAGCGAAGCCCGCCAACTTCGGCCTGAGTCAAGCGTTCCGCATTCAGGCGAAGGCCACGTTCCAGGCGGCGATCGACACGGGCCGGATTCCGTACTTCCAGTTTGATGGGCCACCCCAGCCCGGAGTCATTCAGGCTCTTCAGCGGTACGCCCAGCGATACGGCGTGCAGCCAGTCATCGACACTCAACCGCTGCCCTGACATGTACGAAGCTCATATATGGTGCGGCCTATCCGAAACACCTGGAGATGATGACAACCGCTGTCTCTTAGGCGAAGTAATCTCCGAGATCGAGGCGCGCGTCGCGGCCATAACGTCTCCGGGAGTTCGCATCGAGCTGGAGACTCTCAACGGACAATGGTTCTTGAGCGCCACCTGTTTGACGAGCCGTCGTCGTGGAGAGGCAAGAGATCTTGATGACCTTCTCGCGCTCATAGCGTCGCAGCTCCCTGGATCATGGGGACTGGCGTACGACCGGGATGACGAAATGCCGGAGCCGTATGGTCCGAACAATTTTCGTGTCAGGGTTCTTGCGCGGGGGACATTACGAGAGGCATTTGACCCGTTCTTGTCGCCCGCCCGCCCGGTAATAGAAGATTGAGATTAACCTCATCGCTCACTGATCAGCCGTGCGCCTATGCCGGCGACGACCCGGTAAACGAGGCGGACCCGAGCGGACTGAGTACCGAGGGGTATTGCGCTAGCTTCAGCGTGTTTGCCGCTGTTGTCGGGGGTGCGGCAACCGACTGTATCGTAAAGACACCGAATGGGGACTCTGTTGGGATAACGGCGACGGTCGCTGTAACTGCGGGCTTTGACAGCGCCACTCTTATAGGGGGCCTCGGCACGTATGTTCTCAACAGCGCCAACTCCTATATCAACAGCCACTGATGAACTCGTTGCGCGGACGGATACTGCTCCCTTATGAGCGGCCTGCAGCCGAGCGGGCATGGGAGCAATACGAGAAAAAACCTGAGGCGCGTATGCATCAGAACTATGGCCCCGAAGGCATGGCTCTGCTCGCGGCCGCGCGTGCAGGCAGCAGGCTCACCTTCGGTACCGGCGTCGTCGGCCTCCTCCTTTATGCCGTGCTCAGCGGGTTGGGCGCAGTCGTAGGTTACGCGCTCTTGGCTTTGGCGTTCGCGCTTGCTACTGTCGGTGCTGCTCGAGGCCTCCAGGCCGGCGCCGCGGGTAAGCGTTTCCGTGGTGGTCGCCCATACGTCAGGCGCCCAGGTCGGAGCGCCTGGTAGCGCTCTCCCCAGGACCCTTGAAGCCCGACCACGGAGTGAGGCATAGCGGGCCCGGCCTCCGTGCCCATGACGACCGTCCCAAGAGCCTGAGCCCCGTCCACAACCCCCCAAATAGGGAGCTGCGCTGGGCACCCGGCCTAGCGGTGCACCACCCGTCACACCGAGGGCTTAAGGTGCTGAAAACGACTGCAACGGGACCGTCACGCCGTGCCCGTCCACGACCTGGGGCCGACTCCCAGTCTTGGTGGGAGAGGCATGCAAGTCAATCTCGCCCGGGAACGTCCACGTATCAAGATGGTTTGAGGGGCCAGAGGCGCGGGTGGCTGTCAGGGCGAGCGCTGTACGCCGTCCGCTGGCAGCCGATTTGCATGGCGTCCTGCACACCGGCATCACTCATAACGTCGTAGTAGAGCGTCGTAGTCGTGTCGTAGTTCCGCCGTCGCGTAGTCTAATTCTGGTCTAGAACTGCCGTCGCCGAGCGTTGCCTCGGGTTGTCTGGCCGCAGTTCGGACTGGCACCTACCTGCGCTTCTGTGGTCTGGCGTTGTCCCCGTAGACGCGCCGGATCGACTTACCTCTATTACGTAAGGCTTCGAGAACGTTCCAACTCGTCCGGCGCTGGCGCCTCTTCTTCATTCGCCTTCGGCCGACGGTCCACGGGGCCGAGAACGGCTGCGCCAAGTACGCCCGCTAGGTCCCGGTCCCGTGCCTCGAGGGCATGGGCGTAGACCCGCAATGTCACCGAGGCGTCGGCGTGCCCGAGACGGCCGGCGACCGTCCGCACGTCGGCGCCGCTGGCGATCGCCGTCGTCGCCGCGAAGTGGCGGAGCTCGTGGAAGTGGGTCGTGATGCCGAGCCGCTTGGCGGCCCGCTTGTAGTAGTCGGTCAGGGTGTCGGGGTTGTACGCCGTCGAGCCGTCCGCCGCCGGGGAGAGCACGAACGGGTCGGCTACGAGGGCGACCCCGACCTTGGCGGCGTAGGCCTCCTGGTCGGCCCGGCGCCGGGCCAGGACGGCGGTGAGGGCATCGTCGAGGGCGATGGTTCGCCTCTGGTGGGTCTTGGTGTCGCCGGCGGTCGCCACGCCGTCGATGACGGTCAGGCTCCGGGCGATCGTCAGGACGCGCCGGCCCCAGTCGACGTCACTCCACCGCAGGGCGCACAGCTCACCCCGGCGGGCGCCGGTGACGGCGGCCAGGGCGATGGCCGCGGCGACGATAGGGGACTCGGTCTCGGTGTCGGCCAAGAGCCGCTGGACGTCACCGACGGCCGGCGCAGAGACTGTGGGCCGGGTGAGCGCCTGGGGTGGCGTGGCCCGGTCGGCCGGGTTCGAGGGGACGAGGCCCCACTTCACGGCCCGGCCGAGGGCGGCGTGCAACAGGGCGTGGTTGCGCTTGACCGAGGCCGGGGACAGGCCCCGATTGATCAGGTCGCGGTAGAAGCCATCGAGGCGAGCGCCGGTCAGCTTGTCGAGCCGCACGGCCCCGATGGCCGGCTCGATGTTCGTCGCCGCCATCCGTCGGTACTCCCTCATGGTGTAGGCCGAGCGCTCCGCCGCTACCGTCTCCAGCCACTGGTGCAGGAGGTCGGCTAGCGTGCCCGGTTGGTGCTTTGCGACCTGACCGTTCTCGACCTCGGTGACCAGTTTGGCCAGCGCGGTCTCGGCTTGGCGCTTGGTGCCGGCAACGGTCCGGGAGACCCAGCGGGTCTGCCCGCCTTCCCGGCCGGCGAAGACACGGACGCGCCAGCGGCTGTCGCCCCGTTGTTCTACTACCCCACGCATGGGCTTTCCTCCGTGCTCAGCGGGCAAGTTACCCCAAAAGTTACCCAAAGCAATAGTACACCCCGGAGGAGAGAGTAAACTAGCAGGTCAGGCACACCAGGAGGGATGCGAGAGTGGCCGAATCGGACGGTCTCGAAAACCGTTGAGGGCTCACGCCCTCCGTGGGTTCAAATCCCACTCCCTCCGCTGCTCAGAGCCCCTTTTTGGAGTCATCCCCCTCAAATAGGGTGACACAGCGGATGGAGATCTTGTGACATCCATAGGCAGTATCACGTTCCAGAAGATGGATGGGACGACCGGCACCCTCGCCGAATACGCCGGCCATGTCGTCCTCGTCGTCAACGTGGCGTCCAAGTGTGGCCTCACCCCCCAGTACGAGGGCCTCGAGCGCCTGCAGGAGCGAGCACAGGGCCGGGGCTTCACCGTGCTCGCTTTCCCGGCCAACAACTTCGGTGGCCAAGAGCCCGGCACCGACGCCGAGATTGCCGAGTTTTGCTCCACGAACTACGCGGTGACGTTCCCGCTTATGTCCAAGATCAGCGTGGAGGGGGACGACAAGCACCCCCTCTACCAGGCGCTCACTGCTGCGGTCCCGACAGCCGAGGGGAAAGCGGACTTCCGCGAGAACCTCCGGAGCCATGGGATAACGCCGACCGAGGATCCCGACGTGCTTTGGAACTTCGAGAAGTTCCTGATCGGCCGGGAGGGCGAGGTGGCCGCCCGCTTCGCGCCAGCTGTCGCTCCCGACGACCTCACCCTTGTTGCCGCCATCGAAGCACAGCTGTCCCGCTAACCGGCTCCGAGCTGGCACTAGCCAGCAGTCGCCGGCGCAGAAGTTGTGGCCGGAGCAGCCGGCGGTAGCGCGGTAATGGAACGGAGCACCGCACCGGCGGTGCTCGCCGTCCCGAGCCCTATCGTCACCTTGACCGGCGTGGTGCGCCCGGGCAGGTCGACCTCGAGGACGAGGGCGCTGAAAGGGAAGGCCTCGTCAACGGACATCTGAAGACCGTTGACTACTATTCGCAGGCCGTCCGCGGGCACCGAGTTTGGAGCCCCTGCACTGCCCGCGTCGATCTGGACGCCGTTTGTCCCGCGGCGGGCGGGAAGAGGGTAGGGGCAGGGCAGTCTCGCCAGATTGCTGTCTGCGTCGAGGGTGACCGACGGCGAGGAGAAGGCGATGTCAGGGGGGTCGCAACCGAAGGCGTACGTCGTGCGGGCCACTGGCCAGCTTGGGGGCACGGCGAAACCCAGTCCGGCGAAGTTCATAGAGCGCCATGGTCCTGGCTGTGCACCGACGGCCCGTTGCTCGAGGACGAGGTCCCGGACCGACGGCGCCAGCGAGCCTATGACGCGCGCCGCCAGTGGCCCCGACGCCATGAGCTCGATGCCGAGCGTAGGGGCGGAATATGCGGTCCCGCTGATTTGGCCGTGGAGCACTTCCTTGTAAACGGCGATGCCGTCGATGGTCATCGAAGGGCGGCCCGGGTACCTGCGGGCGGAAAGAGGCCCAAGCCGTACCAGGTTGGCAGGTGGTGATTGTCCGGCCGGTGCGGCCATGTCGGGGCCGCACCAGCTCGAAGAGCCGAACGACCCCAGCAGCACCACCCCCCCCGCTCCGGTCGGGCCGCACACCTCGGAGCCGGGATAGACCACTGGCCAAGCCGTGGGCGTGCCCACCTGGGCGTCACCGTAGGCGAGGGGCCCCCAGCCCGGCGCCGTAGCCTGGGGGACTACCGGCCTGGCGGACGGAGGTGCCGAGGTCGCAGGCCGGGCCAAGGACGGCCCGCTCAAGGAGAGCACGACCAGCGCCAAGGCCGGGACCGTAACGGGTCTCATTTTGACTGGTGTTCCTTGTACCGGCCCACGCCCCTGGGGACTTTCTAGCTCGCCGGAACGGTGGCCACGAGCTCGTAGACGGCGGTGACATTGGCGGTCACCTGTTCCTCGCCCGGTTGGACCGGCGTGCTCGGGGCCGTTGCCTTCCCCGGCGCACCGGAGGCGAAGCTGACAGGGGAGGGCTCGGACGAATTGTCGACCAGAGAGCACAGGTGCCCGAGGGACATACCGGCGGCTGCGGCCATCACCTGCGCCTGTCCCGTAGCCTGGCGGACGGCGGCGGCCCGGGCCTGGCCGAGCAGGGCCGTGTCGTCCTTGACGGAGAAGGCAATGCTGTTGACCACGATCGCGTTGCCCGCGGCGCTGGCGGCGTCATCGATGATCTTGCCCGCCTCGGCCAGGTCGTAGAGGGTGACGGTTACATTGTCCACGACCTGGTAGCTCGTTATCAGCTGCTTGGGGCCTGTGTAGACCGGTTGGACCGTCAGGCCCGAGGTTTGCAGATCCTGCTCGGGCAGCGCATCTGCCTCCAGTTTGGCGATCAGGGCGTTGGCCTTGGCCGAGTTGGTGCTGAGGGCGACCGCCGCCGTGGAAGACTGGGTCTGCACCCCGAGCGAAATAGTGAGCTCGTTGGGCTGGGCCTCGGCGCTGCCATAACCCTGCACGGTTACGGTCGAGGCGTTGGTGGGGCATACGATCGCCGCTGGTACGAGTGACGCCGAAGCGGGTGCGGCTGATGCCACCGCGGCCGGGCCGACGATTGACGAGCTGACCGCCAACCCGGTGCCGGCCAATAGCAGCGATCCCAGGACCGCGGCGCGAGCCCTTGTAGTCATGGTGGTCTCTCTCCTTCTCCTCGGGCCCCTCGCCCGCGGGCGGGAGCCGACCGGGCCACCACGCGTGACCCGGTGAGTAGGTGCTACCACTCTCACAAGATCAATCGCGAAAACCTGGCGTGCGTCCCGACGGCCCGGCCGGCTGTTTTCGCCCGTGCTCGTCTAACTAAGGGGAGACTGTAACGAGCGTCCCTATGGGGTCCAGGCCCCATACCACCTGGGCGTTGTCGACGGGCAGCTCTACACAGCCGTTGCTTTGGGGGTACCCATAGGCGTAGCGCCAGTACCCGTGGACGGCGTCGCCCCCGTTGAAATATGCCACCCAGGGGACCCCGGTGACGTCGTAGTGGTAGCCGTCCGGGTCGGTACCCACCATGGTCGTTGACGAAAAACGAGCGTAAACAGGAAATGTCCCTGTCTCCGTGGTGGCCCCGGGCACGCCGGTGTTGGCCGGGCTGTTGTACACGTCCCGGCCGTTTTGCCAGACGACCAGTTGTTCGGGGAGGTTCTCGCTGACCATGAGGTAGTCATAGGGGACAGGGTCGAGGGCACGCTTGGCGATGGCTCGCGTCAGCGCCTGCCAGAGCGGGGGCTCGACAAGCCCGTCTGTGGCCAGGTTGGCATCGTCCTCGAGGTGCATGATGGCCCCGCTGGTGAGGATGTTGTCCTGGTCCGGCGACCAAAGCGACGCCAAGGAAGCGGGCACCGCTGGGTAACGCCAGCTGAAGGTCCCTATCTGTGAAATAGAGGGCACGAGGGCGGCCACGGTCGGTGAAGTGTCGAGCGCAGTCCGCCCGGTGGCCGGGGGCCCGCTAGTCGGTCCTTCGGCCGTCGGGACGAAACGGAGGGGGAGGTAGTGCAGTTCGGCCAACAATTGTTGGACCCTGAGAACGGGCGGAGGCCCGACGGTGAAGCTCCAGTGCTTGGCGCGGGCCAAGGCCGAGGGGACGTAGACCCGCACTGTTGACCAGGGAACGTACCCGTCAGAGGGTATGAAGGTCAGGGCCGCGCCCTGTACCGACCACTTCCCCGCCACGGGCGGGACCAAGGTGGGCATGGGCGCCCCATGCCGGGCCGGCCCCGAGAGCAAGATAATTATTCGTGAACCCGTCGTCACGCCCTGGGCACCGCGTTTCGGAGCGATGGCAACGACCTTCGGCACGGGAACGGCGGTCGTGGTCGTGACCCGCTCGGCTGTCGAATTGGAGCGGGCCACGGTGGTGGAGGCGGCCGGCGTCGTCTGAACAGCCACAGGTGGCGGTGCCGGCGTGTGGGAGCCCAGCGCCAGCAGGTGCTTCTGCCCGGCCGCCGTCTTGGCCGACACGAGCCCTCCCGTAGCCACGAGCGCCAAAAGCGCAGTAGCGGCCATGGCGGCGCGGTAAGCACCGCGCTCCTCCCCGCCCGGTGCTCCCCGCGGGAGCCTGTGCCCTGCGACAGCGCGCACCATAACCCTCCTCCGTCTCCATTAAAGCCCGCTTCGGGCCCCTAAGTGGTTTCGCCCTTCTCCGGTTCCGGTCCGCCCGCTCTCCGCGGGCTAAAGGTCGCTTCGCGCAGCCCCGAGACCTATGGAAATGGATCAGGACGATCCGGAGGCACAGGCAGACATGGGTTCTCAGGCAGTGCGCCACACCGGCGCAGGCTGGCCAGGATGGCGAAGAGTTCCGGCGGCGTTCGCCCTGCTGACGGCAATCGCGGCCGTACCGCTTGTGGCGTCTGCAGCTCAGGCCCAGGAGGGGACGGCCCTGGCCGACCCGGCCCAGAATATCCCGCGCACGCCGGCGATGGAACGGGCCTGCAACGCCGGTACCGGGCCGTGCCAGCAAGCCGTCCTTCATGCCATAGACGTGGCCCGTGCCGCCGAAGGCATCGGACCGCTCGAATTGCCGTCCTATTACGACAGCCTTTCCGTTCCCGAGCAGATCCTGGTCCTCACTGACATGGAGAGGGTGGACAGAGGTTTGACCGGCTTCAGCGGCCTGTCGTCGAGGCTCGATGCCCTGTCGAGGACGGCCGCCAGTTCCGATCAGGACCCTATGGGGCCGCAAGACACCACCTGGGGGTCCAACTGGGCTGGGGGGGAGGCCTCGGCGCTGCTCGCCGATTACGACTGGATGTACGACGACGGCCCGCATTCGCCCAATATGGATTGCAGAAGTGCCACCGCCAGCGGTTGCTGGGACCACCGTCGAAATGTCCTCAGCAACTACGGGCCTCATCCCGCCATAGGTGCGGCCGCCAGCACGGTCGACGGCGTCACTTCGATGACCGAGTTGCTTACATCGGGGCCGGCGGGCCTACTCGACTACGCCATACCGACGGTCCCCCAGCTCGTCTCGCCTTCATCGTTGGTCATCGGCACGACCCCCCGCCAGCCCAACAGCGCGGTCCTCACCGTCTGGGGCGGCGTCGGCTCGTTCCAGGCCAGCGCGACGGTTTTTGGTGATGAGGGCCGCTGGTCGGTGACGCCCGTGTGCGTGGCGTCCGCCGGTACTTCGTGCCATCTGGTGGTGAATTTCGTCCCGCTCCGCAGCGGCGCGGCCAGCGGCACGGTCACGGTTAGCCTGCCCGGCGGGAGCGAACAGGTGCAGGTGGACGCTTTCGCCGGCCAAGGTTATTGGGAGGCCAACACACAGGGTGGTGTGTACGCATTCGCGGGTGGCGGCTTCCGCGGCTCGGCGTCCGATATCAAACTGGCAAAGCCGGTGACCGGGATGGTCGCCACCCCCGACGGCGGGGGGTATTGGGAGGTAGCCGCGGACGGTGGCGTTTTCTCCTTCGGGGATGCCCGCTTCTATGGTTCGGCCGCCGACATGCACGTGGGGCAACCCTTCGTCGGCATGGCGGCGACGCCTGACGGCGGCGGTTACTGGCTGGTAGCCAGGACGGGCGGCGTCTATGCGTTCGGCGACGCCAGTTACTACGGTGCCCCGGACGTTGAGGTGACCGACATTGTAGGCATGGCCGCCACCAAAGACGGCCGAGGATATTGGTTGGTAGCCCGAGACGGCAGTATCTACGCCTTCGGCGACGCCCAGTTCTACGGGGTGCCCCCGGTGGCCAAGGACAGCGTGTTTGTCGGCATGGCGGCCAGCCACGACGGACGCGGATACTGGCTGGTCACCGACAACGGCAGCGTATTTGCTTTTGGTGACGCCAAATATTACGGCTCCAACACCGGCCCCGAGGCTCACGGTACCGTGGGCGTGGCCGTCCCCATTAGTGGCCCGGGCTACTACATCGTCGACGCCGACGGTGCCGTCACAGCTTTGGGCGGGGCACCCGCCTGGGGCAGCGCCCCGGACGTGACGGCAAAGAGCCCCGTCGTCGCTATGGCCACCGCCTGACCCCGGAGCCTCCGGCCGCGACCGGCGCTGGACAACCCGTCAGTCTCGGAGGTGGCGCTGGGCCAGGTACCCCGCGAGCGCGTTGGTTAAAGAGCCTAGTCGAGGGTGTTCGGGGACCAGGGGTGTTTCGATACCGGCGGCACGGGCGCCCTCGGCGCACACAGGGCCGATGCACGCCGCCACCACGTTCCCGCTATTGAAGGCGTCCAACAGGGGAGCCGTGAGGTCCTGTGCCGCAGCTTCCCGCGCCAGCACCTCGACTTGAGGAGCGGCGGTGAAGCTGACGGCCTGCGCCCGATGCCCGATAACGGTCGAAATGAGATCGGCGGCGGCCTGCGTGCCGTTGCCGGTCATCCGGTACACGGGTAGGTAGGCCACCCTGGCTCCAGCCTCCTCGAGCTTGTCGAGCACGGCGCCAGGGGCTTCGCCGTGGAGCTGGACGACGACCGACGCGCCCTGCAGGTTTTCCTGGCACAGCCTGGCCACCACCTCATCAAGGGTTTCGCCCGGAGCTTTGTACCACGCGTCCAGGCCGACCTTTCGTACCTCGCCCAGGGCTTTGGCACCTCGCGCCGCGATCGTCGAGCCCTGGCTCAGGGCTTGGACGAGCAGCTCCTGAAGGCCCCATTGAGCGGCGAGCTGGAGCCAGGTGCGCATCCCGTAGCCGGTGTTGGCCAAGAAATAGTCAGGCGGCTGGCGGCATATTTGCTCGCTGAGGGCCCGGAGCCAGCCGGTGTCTTCTGCTTCGGTGCGCAGGAGAGGGAACATCAGCACCTCGAGGCCCAGGCGTTCGAGCAGGACGGCCTGCTCGTCGCGCCGGCGATCGGCCGTGACGGCGACCGTCATGCCCTGGAGCCCATCGGGCGTCGTCATCGTCGAGCCACCCTATCGGTAACCACGGGCGAGAAAATGGAAGCGCATGGCGCTGGCGATCAGGTTGGCGGCGGTGATGACGGCGAGGTCCGCCCCCAGGCCCGCCACACCGGCGGCGCTCGTGGCGGCCAGCGCGGCCAGCGTGGCCGCCAGGGGCAGGAGGGACAGCATGAGGCCCTTGGTGTAGTAGTCACGGCGCCCGGCAGGGCCCCGGTCGGTGAATGTGAACCGCCGGTTCGCGGCGAGGTTCCCCAGAGCGCAGAGCGCCAGGGCCAGGACGTCGGCCCCAACGGCACCGACCGGGCGGTAGAGAAGGGCGAAAAGGACGGCGAAGGCTACCGTGCTAATCGTGCCCACCCCGGCAAAATGAAGAAGTTGACCGGACCGACCGGGCTTCAGCCTTGCGGTGGACGGGCGTCCGACGGGACCGGCGGGGCTGATGGCCCCTTCGCCCCGCGCCAGGCCGAGCATCATCCGGGCCACCCCCTTTAGGTCCTCCTTGGCCGTCTGGACTACGTCGACGGTCGAACCGGGGTCGTCCACCCAGTCGACCGCCACCTCGTGGATGCGCAACCCGTTGCGCTCGGCCAGCACCAGCAACTCGGTGTCGAAGAACCAGCCGTTGTCTTCAACGAGCGGGACGAGGCGCCGGGCGACGTCCGCCCGCAGGGCTTTGAAGCCGCATTGGGCATCGGAGAAAGAACTGCGCAACGTGGTCCTGAGCACGAGGTTATATAGACGTGAGATGAGCTCCCGCCGGGGGCTACGTACCACTCTGGCCCCTTCGGCCAGCCTCGTGCCGATGGCCACATCGCTGTGGCCTGTAATCAGCGGGGCCACCAGGGGAAGTAGGGCGGCCAGGTCGGTCGACAGATCTACGTCCATGTACGCCACGACCGCGGCGTTGCTTTGTAGCCACACCGCCCGCAAGGCGCGCCCTCGGCCCTTTTCGGACAAGTGCATGGCGCGCACACCGTCCATCTCCTTGGCCAACCGGCAGGCAATGCCCCATGTGTTGTCGGTGCTCGCGTTGTCGGCCACGGTTATGAGCCACGTAAGCGGGAAATTCTCGGACAGGTAGCGTTGGAGACGGTCGACCGAGCCGCCCAGGGATTGTTCCTCGTTGTAAACCGGCACAACTATTTCCACGTCGGCACCGACGCGGTCGAGGCTCGGTCCGACGCTGAGCGGCACTGCGGTCGTTGTTGTCATATCCAAATCCTTGGACCTGAACATCGGGCCCGGCTTGGTCGTTGCTGGGAACGTGCTCCGAGCCGTGCCCGGCTGCTCCTGCCGGGCCATTGCCCGGGGCTATTAGGCTCGGCCCCGGAGGGAACATGGCCGAACCTGCCCCGAAGGTGCTTGTCGTCGATGACGAGGAACACATCACCGAGCTTGTGAAGATGGGGCTGTCGATGAACGGTTTCGAGGTCGAACGGGCCTCCACCGGCCGGGGAGCGCTCGAGGCGATAGAGAAAAACCGGCCGGACCTGGTCGTCCTCGATGTCATGCTCCCGGACCTCAGCGGCTTCGACGTCACCAAGCGGCTCCGTCAAAGCGAAGGGGCCGGTACGCGCACCCCCATCATCTTCCTGACTGCCCGCGACGCCACGGCGGACAAGGTCGAGGGGCTCCGCCTCGGCAGCGATGACTATATGACCAAGCCGTTCAGCATCGAGGAGCTCGTCGAACGGGTCAAGGCGGTGCTACGCCGGTCCTCGGGGGCTCTCCCCGACGCCGAGCGCCTGTCCTTCGCCGACCTGGAGATGGACCTTTCCACCAGGGACGTGTGGCGCGCCGGTCGCTTTATCGAACTGACCCCGACCGAGTACAAGCTTCTCCACTACCTGCTGGCGAACGCCCGGCGTGTGCTCACCCGCGACCAGATCCTCGAGCACGTATGGGAGTACAACTTCGCCGGTAACGCCAGTGTGCTCGAGACCTACATCAGCTACCTGCGCCAGAAGGTGGACTGGACAGACCCGCCTTTGCTCCACACCGTGAGGGGCGTCGGTTACAGTCTGAGGCTTCCGCCCGGCCGGTGAGCCCGCCCGTCGGGCGTTCTCGCGGTGAGACCCTCCTCGTCGAGGTTCGCTCCCCTGGGCACCAGGGGCAGCCGCATGCTAAACAGCGCTCCCCCTCCCGGGGCGTTCGCGGCGCCGACGTCCCCCGAGTGCTCCGTCGCCACGGCGGCCACAATGGCCAGTCCGAGCCCGGCGCCGATGCCTGCCCGCGACCGGTCCTTTTGCCAGAACCGGTCGAAGGCGTGGGCCAGGGCATCGTCGTCGAGCCCGGGCCCGTGGTCGCGTACCTCGATCAGCGCGTAACCTTCGCGGAGCCCGGCCCCGACATCGATAGCAGAGCCGGCGGGTGTGTGGCGCAAGGCGTTGGAGACCAGGTTGGCCAGGGCTTGGCGCAGGTGGGCGGCGTCGCCTAGGACGACGACGGGCTGGGGGGCGGCCAATGTGACGGGCCGCTGGGGGTCGGCGGCTATGGCGTCGCTGCAGGCATCGGCGGCCAGCACGGACAAGTCGACCGGTGCCCTTTCGCTGCGGCGCACTTGGTCCAGCCGGGCCAGTAGCAACAGGTCCTCGACCAACCCTTTCATCCGGGCCGACTCTTCTTCTATCCGCCTCATGATCGTGGCCGTGCTGACGCGGGGGTCGTTGCTGCCGAGGCGGAAGAGCTCAGCGAAGCCCTGGATCGACGTGAGGGGTGTCCGCAGTTCGTGCGAAGCGTCGGCCAGGAACTGGCGCAGGCGCTTCTCGGTGGCGTCCCTTTGTACGAAAGCCCGCTGGATCTGGTCGAGCATGGTGTTGAACGCCGCCGCCAATTGGTCGACCTCGGTGCCTTGGGCGCCGACCTGTACGCGCTGGGCCAGGTCACCGCCGGCGATCTCTTTAGCCGTGTCGGCCATATGCTCGAGTGGGGAGAGGCCCCGTCGCAACACCAGCCCCGCCCCCATCGAAAGGACCACCAGCAGCCCCACCGCCCCCAACAACTCGATCAGTACCAGCCGGTTGAGCGAGCCGGTGACGCCGCTGGTCGGCAGAGCGACTACGACCCGGTCCCCGTTGCTCAGCCGGGGCCCGATGTAGGTCAGCCAGCCCGCGTTACCTTTCTCGGAGCCAAGACGTAACGTGCTAGCCCGGCTAGTGGCCAACAGCGACGCGTTCAGATCGGGCCCGGAGGCCTGGGCGGGCAAACGGATGCTGCTCAGTACGCTGCCCGATTTGTTGAGGAGCTCTCCATAGGTCCCCGGCGGGACGAGGACCATCGGGCCTCCGGGCCCGCCTTCCTCCCCAGGCGACGGGCCGCCCCTGGCGCCCTCACCGGGTGGAGGCTGTTGTTCGCCCGAATGACCGTGGCCGTCGGCGGGCCCGTTCGATAACGGCAGATCGACATCGGCGGCCTGGGCCAGTTCCTCGGTCACGAGGGGCACGGAGCTTTGCAGGTCGGAATTGAGCTGGCGGTATTGCGACCGGGAGTACAGCTCGTAAGTCGTGAAACCGAAAATGGCCAGGCCCACGGCCATAAGCGCCACCAGCCCCGCCACAAGGCGGAGCCGCAGCGTCATCGAGCGCACTCCACGGCGGCAACGCTAGGCCGGATCGTCGTCGGGCGCGCGGCCGCAGGGGGGACCGTCATTTTGTTGTCGGGGCCGTCAGGTTGTACACCGTCTCCCCGCCTATGGTCTCGGCAGAGAAGTGGGGCTCGACCCATGCCGTTATGGAACTGGACGAGCTCCCGCCTCCGGGCCCGCCACCGTTGGCGCCGCCGGATATGTAGTAGTGGATGTCGCCCTCCTCGACGTAACGCTCGAAGGCGGACAGGCTGAGGTTGCCACCCTGGTTATTAAACCCACCGATAGCCATCACCGGGTCACCCCCGGTCGCGAGTTCGAGCGATGCGGCGCTCTGCGAGCCGTCCGTGGCCGCCACCCAGCGATAATGTCCGGCGTTCACGTGGAGCGCCTTGACCAGCGCCGCCGGCACACTGGCGCCACCTGCTCCACTGCCGCCGGGCCCGATCGTCCCGCGGCCGGCCGAAGGTGCTCCGAAGGCGACGCTCCCTGTCGGCCCTGATTGACCAGCCGCGCCCGGCTGACCGGCCCCGCCCGTCCCGGGCCCGGCGCTACCACTGGGCCCGCCACTACCACTGGGCCCGCCACTAGCACTGGGGCGACCGGTGCCCCCGGCCCCTCGGCTCCCCAGACCGGTGCCCCCTCCCGGGCCGGGCTGGCCGGTCAGGGTGCCGCCATAGGAGGAGCTCGGCCCCGCACTTGGGACGGGCCCTGTATGAGCCGTCTCGATCGTCTGCAGCGTGAAAGCCAGCGGCCCCGCTAGGCACGCCACCGTGCCGGCGGCCAGAGCGCTCAGGGCGGCCCCGCGTTGCCAGGCCCGGCGGCGGAGGTTGAGGGTCGGGGCCAGAACGAGGCCGAGGATGGCCAGCGCGCCGGCGCCGGCGGTCACTGGGCGCAACCAGGGCTCCCAGCTCGGAGAGCGGTCCAGGAGGACCACCGCCCAGGTTGCGGTCAGGGCGATGAGGGCTCCGGTGGCACACCGGGCCCAGAGGGTGTGACGTTGCTTCCACAGCTGCGACGCCCCGATGCCTATGAGCGCGGCTATGGGCGGGGCCAGGGCCACGGTGTAGTAGGTGTGGATCACTCCCTGGCTGAAACTGAAGACCACCCCGGCCACGACGAGCCAGCCTCCCCAAGCGACCAGCGCCGCCCTGGTGGGGTCCGTGCGGGGCGCCTTCAACGTGAGCCAGAGGCCGCCGATCAGCAGGGCCAGCGCCGTCGGGAGCAGCCACGAGGCCTGGCCTCCCATCAGGGAGTTGAACAGGCGGAAGAGCCCCGTGGTGCCCGAGAAATTGCCTCCCCCACCACCGCCACCGTTGCCCGTCAGGCGGCCGAGGCCGTTGTAATCGAGGATGAGGTTCAAGATGCTGTTCGTAGGGGAACCGTCGATCATGGGCCGGGAGCCGGTCGGCCACACGGCCACGGTCAGCACCCACCAGCCGGCGCTGACCACCATGGCCGCGCCGGCCCCGAGAAGTTGCAGCACGCGGCGGCGTGGCCACGTGGGCGCGGCGAGCAGGTAGGCGCAGGCGAAGGCTGGGACCACCAGCAAGGCCTCGCCCATCTTGGCCAAAAAGCCGAAGCCGATCGTCACCCCAAGCGCGACCAACCAACGGGTACTGGCCCTTTCCAATGCCCTGATGAGGCAGTAGGCCCCCGCCGTCAGGAGCAGGACCAGGAGGGCGTCGGGGTTATTGAAGCGGAACATGAGCGCGGCAACGGGTGTGGTGGCCATCACTGCGCCGGCTACAAGCGCCGGCCCGGGACCGAACCAGCGCCGCAGGGCGCTATAAACCAGAGCGACCGTCGCCACCCCCATCAGCGCTTCGGGTATGAGCATGCTGAGAGAGCTGAAACCGAATAGGCGGCCGGACAGTTCCATCACCCACAGGGACGCCGGCGGCTTGTCGACCGTTATGAAATTGGACGAGTCCAGGGACCCGAAGAAGAAGGCCTTCCAGCTCTTGGTGCCGGCCTGCACGGCCGCGGCGTAAAAGGAGTTGGCATAACCGGAGGCCGACAGGTCCCAGAGAGAGGCCGCAGCGGTGGTCAGCAGCAAGAAGGCCAGGGCGACCAGCTCGCCGGCGCTTCGCCTGGGCTGGTCGGCGAGGCCGCTCTGAAGGCGGGGCAGATGGACAGCACGGCGACCCGTCCGCCCCCCCCGAGGGCCTAGCTGCCCATCGGGGGCTGATGGTGGACCGTCAGGCGGGGCCGGGGGCGGGGCTGTCGGTCTGGGCGTGATGGCAAGGGTCATGGGCCTACTCTCGGGCCCGACCCTCCAGCTCGATTGGCAGAAAGCCGAGTTTTTGCTGGGAACGCCGACTGGCCGAGGATCCAGCCGCTCTGGCCGGCCAGGGCCCCGTCACCGGGGCTACCCGCTACCTGAAGTTGACCGGGGCCCAGTGCCGGCCGCCGTCCCGGGTGAAAAGCATGATACCGAGGTGGCCGGGCGCACCAAGGACGATCGCCACGCCCTGGGCCGGGGTGGTGAACCCGAGCTCCGACCAGCCCGACCCGGCGTGACGGTAAACGAACTGCCACGAGGCACCGTTGTCGAAGCTCATGTCGAGGGCGACGTTCGCCGAGCTGCTGCCGTTTACTTGGGCGCCGACCGCCACCGTGGACGTGCCGGTGGCCGCGGCCAGGTCTGCCGACGCCACGGGGACGAGACGGCTGGGGCCAAAGCTGGCGCCTCCGTTTGTGGACCTCAACAGGTCGACGCTCGTCCTTTGGCCCGTCCACACGCCTTCCGTGCAGACGGCGTCGACTTGGGAGGCGGTCGGGGCCGTTACTAGTACCGGGCCACCGGCCGACGAGCAGGGCGGCCGCCAGCTGGCCCAGGTACCTGACGGCTCGTCGCGACCGCCGCTCACGACCACCCTGTCGTTCTGGACGAACCATCCCGAGCGCCCCTGGAGGGTGACCTCGCCCGACGGGACCGGGCCTGCACCCAGCTCGTAGGGGCCTCCGACGCGGTGCCAGGCGTTGGCGCCGACCGGGGAGGAAAGGATCTCGACCTCGTCGCCCACCTGTACGGCAACGTCTACCACCCCGGCCGCGGCCTCGAGGTCCTCGATGCCAACGGAGCCGGAGCTCCTCACCGGGAAGGAGAGCGCCGCCCAGTGCTGGCCACCATTGTGCGTCGACCAAGCCTGAACCTTGGCCTGCCCGGGCAGGGAGGAGAAGATCCATCCGTCGTCCGGGTCGGCGAAGCGCACCTTGAGCGGCGGCCCGCCCGGGCCCTCCGGGCCGGCCGGGGGCACTGGCACCGATGACCAGCTGGCACCGTCGTTCGTCGTGCGCAAAAGGCGGAGGCACTGGCTGGGGCCGCAAGCGACCGTGCCCAGGGCCCACCCCTCCGACGGCGAGACATAGGTCACCGACACGGGGGAGAAGCCTGACGGGACGGCGGGGCCTGCACCTGCGGCCGGGCCGGCCAGGGCGACCGGCAGAGGCCCGGCGGCCATTACCGCGCTGAGCAGGACGGCGGCGATGAACAGCTTGCGGGCCGGGGCCAACCTTTTTCTCTTCGTCATGCCGTTCCAACCTCCCGGGGGCGGCTTTCGTTGCATCAGGCGGCCACGGCCTCAACGGCTTCAACGCGCACCGCTCGGCCGGCGACGGCAGCAACGGCCATAATGGCCGCTAGGCCGCCGATAATTTGCACAAGGCCGAGCGACTGGCGCAGGAAGATGGCCGCCGCCCCCGCCGCCACAACCGGGTTGGCCGCCACGATGACAGAGGACACGGTGACACCGACGAAACGGTGCGCCCAGTTCGACGCCAGGTGGGCGCCCCCGGGCACCAGCGTCATCAGTCCTATCCAGAGCCAGTCGAGAGGTGTCCCGGCCGTGAAGCGTTGCCCGGAGATCAGTGCGACCGGCACCATGGCCACGGCGGCTACAAGCATTACGCCCGACGTGTACTCGATCGTGCCGATCGCCTGCCGGCTAGGAGTGCTCGATGCCCCGTCCCCAGGCGCAGCCCTCCTTACCAACCGCGCCTGTTTCGACACCAGCCAGTACCCGGTCCACGAGCAGAGAGAGCCAAGGGCGAGGAGATCTCCGAGCACCTGGTGACTGCCGGTCCCGCCCGAACCCAGCACCACCACGCCGACGCCGGCGATGGCGACGGCGGTCCAGACGAGATCGGCCCGAAGCGGCTTCTCTCCGAAAAGCGGTCCGGCTACGAACAGCACCAAGGCGGGCTGCAGGGCGCCGATGACCGTAGCGTCAGCGATGCTGGTCAGCTTCACGGCGCTGAAGAACATGGCCACGTCTCCGCAGAGCAGGACGCCACCGGGCACCGTGCGCCAGAAGGTCGACCAGTCGAGGCGGCGCCGTGTGAAGGCCAACAGGGCACCGACAAATGGGACCCCTAACAGGAGCCTCTCGAGGGCGACCACCAGGCCCGGCTCTTTGGTGAGCACGACGAGGATCCCGGACAAGCCCCACGCGACCATGGCCGCGGTAGCTGCGCCCACACCCCGCGCCGCTCCGCCTGGGTGCGGCCCCGCTCCAGCGCGCACGTCCTAGGGGGCCCCAGGGCACAACGAGACGCTCTCACGGCGGAGCGCCTCAAGCTCTTCTGGCCGGAGCAGGTCGTCCAGGACCACGAACCCGTCGCGCCGGTAAACCTCGACATCTACGGGCACCCAGTGACCTCAGGACCGGTCGATCTCGCCGGTTTCGCCATGATCTCCTGAAGCGTAGAACGAGTGGTCCCCAGTGGACAACCGCCGCGGCCTCAGCTCGGCGCGACCACCTGACGTCGAGGTACGGCGCGTGCCCGGGGAGAAGAGGCCGCTCCCGCCGCTCGGCACCTTTTCACGCGAGGATTTACGCGGTCAACCACTAAGCTTTACAGCACATGGCCTTAGTGCCGGCCGATACTCAGGAGGGCGCCTGGTGCGAGACGGACCAACAACGTCTGAGAACGAGTTCTACCGAGACAATGGTTTTCTCTCCATAGCGGATTTCCTTCAGCATGACGAGCTTGAGGAGTGGAGGGCGAAAGTAGACGCGGCAGTGATGAGCCGGGGCGATCAGCGGCTGTCGTTTGCCATTGAAGATGCCACTAACATTGCGAGCCAGACGTCGAGCAAGGAAGAGCAAGAGTACTACAACCGTGTGTTTACTCAGAGGGTCAACCTTTGGCAGACGGATAAGGAATTTAAGGAGCTTCTCCTTCAGGACGCTCTGGGGTCATTTGTCGCTAGGCTGGCCGGAGTTGACGGGCTCCGTGTGTGGCATGACCAAGCGCTAATTAAGGAGGCGTACGCCAATCCCACGTCATTTCACCTCGATGTCCCGTACTGGTCATTTACATCAGCCGACGCAATAACCGTCTGGATAGCTCTTGACGACGCCACGCTCGAAAATGGCTGCCTGTTTTACCTGCCAGGGAGCCACAAGGCGAGGAAGTTTGATAACGTTGCCATTGGTGCNNCATTGGTGCACTGTTTGATATCTATCCTGATTGGCGTGATGTCAGAGCCATACCCTGTCCTGTTCCAGCCGGAGGTGCCGTGCTCCACAATGGGCTGACTTTCCACGGGGCCGGAGCCAATATGACCCCTGGGAGGCGTCGAGCGATCACCTGCGCGTATATGCCCGACGGCGCCACTTTCAATGGGCAACGCAATGTGCTGCCCCCCGAGTACCTCGCCACGCTCAGTGTGGGAGACGCGCTCGACAACGAAGCCCAAAATCCGCTCGTCTATGGACGCCATCCTCATTAGCCGGGGGCCATGACCGCGATGAGGGACCAATGCGTTTGGCCCAAAGCCACCAACTCTGGTCACCTGAGAACGGTTCTTACCGTGCCGGCAATTAACGAGGGGAGTCGTAAGTGAACACGCGGGACCGAGAACATGCCACCCTGTCGTTCGGCGACGTGGGCGCAAGGGGCGCGGTGGAGGAGACCTTCTACCCTTGGGACCTCACGGTCCGCCGGTTCCTTGGCGAGGGGCTCCCGAAGGAGATCGGCGAGAAGATCCTAGAAGCGAACGCCGGGGCTAACCGGCGCACCCCCGAAGTCGGCGTCGAAGTCGATCTGCCCGCACCGAACATCGAGGAAGAGAAATATTTTCAAGCGACGGGCTTCGAGGGCGTGTTCGATTATGAGAGATGGCTCGGGTTCGACCCCGTGAGGAGGGTGGGCTTCATCTTACCGCTGCGGGGCCTCGAGATGCAGGTGTTTGAAGACACCCCTGAGCACAGGCTTTTCCGGGACGAGACGGGGCGGGTAATAGATCTCCACAAGTTGACCGGCGTCGAAGTGAACGAGAAGTACGCCGTCGTCCGTCCCGAGGATTGGACCGAGCTGGAGGAGCTGGCCCGAAAGGAAGAGGCGACTTACTTTAGTCAAGAAATTATCGAGAAGGTTTATGGGCCGCTTCGAGACGCTCACGCCCGGGGCGAGTACTCGATAAGGCTAAACATCGAGGGCTTCTTCTGGACACCCAGGGAACTCATGGGCACTGCTGGCGTGTCATACGCGTTTTATGACATGCCAGAAGTTATCCATACGATGAACGAGTTCTCCTTAGATATCTTCACGCGCTATCTGCCCATGTTACTGGATATATTGCCTGCGGACGTCCTGTATGTCCAGGAGGACGTCAGTGGCGTAAACGGGCCTCTGATATCTCCTCGCATGTTCGACGAGTTCATAGCCCCGTATTATCTGCAGTTGGTCCCGATGCTGCGGAGCAAGGGAGTCCGACAGGTCTTCGTAGATACGGACGGTGACTTCCGGCGTTTGATCCCTAACTTCAGGAAAGTTGGGGTCGACGGGTTCTTACCCGTGGATGTCAATGCCGGGGTTGACATCGTCGCCGTGCGCGAGAAGTACCCGGACGTGCCGTTCGTAGGTGGCTTCAACAAGTTGTGCATTGCCGACGGACATGAAGCCATTGATCAGGAATTCCAACGCCTCTTGCCGGTGATCCGTCAGGGCGGGTACTTGCCGGGAGCCGACCACCAGGTCGCACCCAGCACGCCGCTCGAGTACTACAAGTACTATATCGGCCGGCTAAGGGAGGTCATGGCGGAAGCTGGGCGCGATGCACCGACAAGTCACGCCAGCTGCTCTATTACAACTCGCTTCTCGCCTTAGCCATGCTGGTGGGGCGCTTTGTGCCCATCGTGCTCGCCCTCGCCATCCCCGGCTCCCTGGCCGGCGTCCGGGCCCACGCCCGCACCAGGGCGACCCTCGACACCACCGGTCCCACCTTTGCCGTCTTTTTGATCGGGGTGATCGTGATCGTAGGTGGTCTTATCTATCTTCCAATGCTCATCCTGGGCCCGATCGGCGAACGCATCGTAAGCTGACGCCGGTCCAGAAGCCTCAGACCTCTGCGGAAGAGCACTTGGGCCCTATAGGTGTTCGGCTGTGCCGTAGTAAGAATCCCGTTTGGGACCAGAGTCGGAGGCTCAAAGGCGACCAGGGGCGGTCCGCCTGGCGAAAGTGGTGCTTGCCGCCTGAACGCACCGAGCCGTTGGCTGATACTCGTACAGAAGGAGGACGTGAACGAGTGGGGAGGACAGAGTGACGATGACATCACGCGAGCGGGTGCAGGAGGCGCTTGATCACCGCCAAGCCGATCAGGTCCCGCTCGACCTCGGCGCTAGTGATGTGACCGGGATGCACGTGGACTCTGTCTACAAGCTACGCCAGGCGCTGCAACTGGATCCCCCTGGCACACCTGTGAAAGTAGTAGAGCCGATGCAGCTACTGGGTGAAATCGGGCCGGATCTGGTTGAAGCTCTTGGCGTGGACGTGGTAAAGCTTGGTGTGCCGACCACCATGATGGGCTTCCGCAATGAGGGCTGGAAGAGCTGGACCACGTTCGGTGGAACGCCAGTTATGGTACCGGACGGTTTCAATACCGACCCCGAGCCCAACGGCGATATCCTGGTTTACCCTTGCGGAGACAAATCCGTGCCGCCTTGTGGGCGCATGCCACGCGGCGGGTTTTATTTCGACGCCCTGAAGCGCCAGGGCCCGATCGACGACGACAATCTATGCGTCGAAGACGATCTGGAGCAGTACAAACCAATATCGGATGATGACTTGGCTTACTTGGAGAAAGAATCCGCGCGGCTGGAGGCGAGTGGAAAGGCGGTCCTGGCGTCTTTCGGCGGTACGTCGTTCGGTGACATCGCTCTGGTCCCAGGGATGGACCTCAAGCACCCCAAAGGCATCCGGGCAGTCGACGAGTGGTACGTGAGCACCAGTCTGCGCCGCGATCACGTCTACGAGATCTTTGAGCGCCAATGCGAGATCGCGCTTCGGAACCTTGAGAACATCCACGCCGTGGTTGGAGAGCGGGTGACGGCAACGTTTGTAACCGGTACCGACTTCGGGGCGCAACGCGGCCCGTTCATTTCGCCCAAGGCGTACCGGGACCTCTTTAAGCCCTTCCACATCAAGATCAATGAGTGGGTTCATACACACACAAGTTGGAAGACATTTATCCATTGTTGTGGGTCAATCTGGCTCCTTTTGGATGACATCGTGGATGCGGGGTTTGACTGCCTAAATCCGGTGCAGACATCCGCGACAGGCATGGACCCTGAAGCTTTGAAGGCTAAATATGGCTCCCGGGTCTCGTTTTGGGGAGGAGGAATTGATACGCAAAAAGTGCTGCCGTTCGGCACCCCGGAGGAAGTAAAAGAGATGGTCCGCCAGCGGATGGCTATCTTCGGGGCCGGAGGTGGCTTCGTCTTCAACACGATCCACAATGTTCAGGCCGGCATTCCTGCAGACAACCTGCTCGCGCTTTACGAGGCCATTGGTAAGTACCGCTCTTATCATGCTGCCTAATCGATTGTGGTGGCATGCTCAGAATGCGCCGTCCTGTAATTCACGCCACGGTCACTGTCGCGAGCTACGGGGATCTTGGCGTGAGCTCGGATGGTACGGTGTACGCTCAGGCAACAAGGGTGTTGGTGCGTGACCTGCGAGTTTGCGATTCTGCGCAGGCCCCTGTCGTCTCAACGGGGAGTGAAGGAGGTGATTGCAGCTTGAGCGTCCTGCGCAATTGGGAGCTGAGTATTGACGTCGACCGGGTGCTGCGAGCCCAGGGCGCCGACCCTGAGGTTGTGCGCGCACGCCAATCGGCCGCTTTAGGCATTGCCGAGCAGGCCATAAGCCTAGGTTTGGGCCTACTCGAGCCGGTCGTGTCGTCGGCCACGTTCGTGGTGGCGGAGTTCCGTCACCAGCAGCTGAGCCTGGTCGGGGGAGGCCATCTGGCTGGCCCCCTCGTCGCCGAGCACTTTCGGGCTGCGAAGTCCGTCGTGGTCGCCCTTTGCACGATCGGGCCCGCTCTGGAGGCGGCCGTGGCCGGCTGCTTCGCCGAGGACCCCGCTATGAGCGTGGCCCTCGATGCCGTCGGCTCGGCCGCCGTCGACCTGCTTGCTACGGCAGTGTGCCAGCAGGTAGATGAGCAGGCGGAAGCGGATGGCCTGCGGACCACCATCCCCCTGAGCCCGGGTCTGGTGGGTTGGCCCCTGGCCAACGGCCAGCGCCAGCTCTTTGCTTTGCTGGACGCGGGCTCGGTGGGTGTCAGATTGACCGAGAGCTCCTTGATGATGCCTCAGAAGTCGACGTCGTTAGCGATCGGCATAGGTCCGGACGTGGAGCACGCCGGCGAAGCCTGCGATTACTGCAGCATGGCCGCCACCTGCCGGTACCGCCAAGATCACATCGCCCACGGTGCCTGAAACGGCCAAGGTCCTGGGCTCGTTGGCGGACGTGGGACCAGCGGCTCGCGCTCGCTGCCCGCTCTGCCTGGACTACTCAGCCAGATCGTCATCGGTCTCGTCCTGCTTGACGAGGGGCTCGTCAAGGATCCAACCGTCCTTGTCCTCGGGCCGAAGCCGTGAGCGCACCGGCCGCTCGCCGGAACCGTCGGGGTCATCGATCCCTCCCTCAAGGGTCGCCAGCGACTGAGGGTCGTCGAACTCCGCGCCCGCCTCCTCGATTTCCCGCTCGTCGACCAAGAGCGTGGGGTCCAGCGAGGGGTCTTGTTCCAGTCTCTCCACGAACTCCGGGTCGGTCCGCGATTGCTCGTCAAGGGCCTCGTCGCCCTGGTCGAACACCTCAGTGCCCGAACCCTCGTCGGGTGACCAACTCTCTTCCTGGCTCATAACTTCGTCTCCGTTCTATCTAGGTGCGCGTCCCGACACCCTATTCTGCGGTGGGGGCAGTCGTTGAGACGTTCCCCCTTCGGGGACACCCGGGTGGGCTGAGAAGTTTAGAGGAGAGGGTCGTCCTCGGGACCATCGAAGTCGTCCTTGGTGGCAACGAAGTTCGGCACGACGTTCATCTTGGGCTCGAAGCGGGAAGACCCTCGTTCCGGAACGTCCCCGGGTGCCCGGTAGAACATCTCGTTCAGTTCGGCCCGGCACGTTCCGCACGGGCCGTAGGACCGCTCCGTCACGGGAAGGTGGCAGCGAGGACAATCGAACTGAAGGAGCCCATTGACGATCGGGATCTGGGGCACGCTCACGCAAGGAGACTACTCGTCGGAACGCCCCGGTCCTGGTATGTCGCTTGGTTACTCAGCCAGACCGTGACCGTAACACGGAAGACAAGGCTGGGTCGATCGTTCCACACCGGCAGGGCCGATAGAACCGATTGCTCGATGGCGTTACGGAGGGGCCTGGTCCCGAGCCCAGCTTTGACCGGGCGGGGTGGGCATTTCAGCTAGGTCATGGGGAAACACATGGCCGGTGGGATCAACTGACGGACGCCCTGCAGGATAAGCTCACAATCAGGCACCAAGCGCCGCGCGAAAGCCTCCCCGGCTGCTTTCAGCCGGCCGAGCTTTTAGCAGATGCGTTGCGTGGGAAGCAGACGAACATGATCAGTTACGCGCTCACCAGCGGCCTTGTCCATCATGGTGTGGCCCTGGTTTCTGGTCATGACCCGCTCGGGCACAAGGTGCACGCTTTAGAGTCGGGCGGTCGCTGGCGGAAAGGACACATAGCGCCTGTCCCTCACGAACCAAGACTGTGTACAGGAGTGCCCCTCCGCCAACGAGGCCCGTCGTATCGCCTAACGAATACGCCAGAGAGTCGTTCCCGAGGGCTGGAAATGTCACGGGTTGCAGGTCACCCACGTTCGACGCGTAGCTGGCGAGAGCCGACTGGGCTGCTGCAGCCGACTTGAACGACCAGATGACCTCTCGGATCCAGGTCGAACGGTCGGTCGAAGCGTATCCGGACATGAAGGTGACCGTGCCAGAGTGGAGTACGAGGAACCCCTCTGGTGGGAAGTCCATCCAGCCGCGAGGCACATTGGCCGCCTCTAGCTTCGAGAACCAATGTCCGGACTCGACGGCCGTCTTCGCGGATGGGGACTGTGCCTTCGCGGACGAGCCTCCACAACCGGCCGCTGCGATTACGAGTACGCACAACCCGAGAATGGCTGACCTGGCTCTCATTTGCTCCCGGCTTTCGCAGACAAACCACGCAGAAGGCTACGTGCCGCCGTCGCCCAGGGCGATGCAGCACCAGGGCACGCTGCATCAGCTGCGCATAGGCCCTGCCCGCCATTGCCCTGGAGCGCTCGGCGTTTTCGCAACACAGCGTCCTACTTGGGCGGGTGCACCGTCGTGATGCCAACGACGCTGGCCGGGACCTGGGAGCAAACGGCAGCGGGTTGGCCGTGGGTCAACCCGCAGATACCCCCGACCAAATAACCAGCTGACGCCTCCACCGCCTTCGACATGGCATTTGCGCCCGAGGTGAGATAGGCCGCCGCAGTGGCCCATTTCATCCCCGATAACGCGCTCCCATTGAACTGGTTCCCAGTCATGACGTAGCGGCCGGCCATGAAGACGAAGGGGATGGGGTTCTGGCCGGCGTCCGCCGCCGGCACATAGGGGGTGGTGTCGTACTTGGTCACCAACGCCTGTTCTTCTGCCGTGGGGGCTTGCAGGGGCTGCTCTGTGCCGGTCTCCATCTCGTCGGCGAGGAAGCTCAAGTACCTGCTGGTATAGGTGGCCCGATAGAAGCTGAACGATGGAGTCCGTGGGCCCAAATCGGTTGTCGACGACATCGACCCGCGCAGGTCCTCGAAGGTGCCGAACTTTGACAGGGCCATGACCAGCGGCCAGCGTTCGGACGCGCAGTAGGGGCAGTACTCGGCCCCGACGAACACCACGGCCGGCTTGCCTCCCACGGTAAAGGCGGCAGTGCCGGCCTTGAGTGCCTGCGGCGGCTCCGCGTCGGCGGGCCGCTTGACCGCTTGTGCCACCAGCGTGGCCACCGGGACGGCTTCGACTTGGGAGACAACCGTGGCCGGCAAACTGTACTCGCCGGGCGTAAGTTTGACCGTGGCAGCGCGAGTGGCAGCGGCACCGGCACCGGGGGTGACCAGGGTGCTCAGTGCGGTCGCGGTGACGATGGCGGCTAAGGCAGCCGTCGCGCCAGGTCGGCGACGGTGGTTTGGTCCTGGGTGAGGCATTGGCGACCTCCGGTTACTGGCAATCATCGCGCTGCCGCCTGCCGCTGAAATCTCGGGGCTCGTTCGGGTCACTGCCGGCCAGGCGCACCAGCCCGAGTCCATCGTGGGCCACGCAGGCGTACAGGACATAAGTCCGCTCCCCTCTTTGCCGCTCAGCCCAGGCAATGACCTCGGCCACGTCGGCCCCACTGAGCTCGTGCTCGTCGCTGGCCCCGGCAGCGTCGTGGAAGTAGACGCGGTAGGACGGCTCGCCCACCTCCCAGGTCTGGTCTCTGGGGTCAACCTTGCGGATGTCCACCTCACCATCATGGGGTCGACGGGACTGGCGCCTGGCAATGGCCCCTCAACCGGGACACGGCGCCGCCAGAGCACGCACGCAGATCGCCGGCTACGCGAATGGTGAGAATGTCCGGGGCGTGCGCCAGAACATTCCGCTTTCGGGCAGCCCTGGCACACGGGACGCCGCCGGCCCTTGCCGGTCAGCGGTTGGTACCCAGGCACTCCGGGCTTCACGTCTTGTCTTGGGCGTCCAACGAGCGGCGACAGAGCGATGCCCGTGACTTGTGACCATGATGTACGATTCGTACATGTCAGAGTTGGCCGTCAGCGCCGCCAGGGACCACTTGGCCGAAGCCATCGAGCAGGCCCGGACCTCGGGTGAGCCTGTGTACGTCACCCGACGTGGCCGGAGGGTCGCCGTCATTGTCGACGCCGAAGCGTACGACTCCTTAGTCGAGGCGGCCGAGGACGCCCTGGACAAGGCTGAACTGGGCGCGGCCCGGGCTGAGGACGACTATGTCCCTTGGGAACAGGCAAAGGCTGACCTCGGGTTGGTGTGAACAGCTACCGGGTCGAGATCGCTCGTCGAGCCCTCAAGTCGCTCGCTCTTCTACCGCGCAATGAGCAGCAAAGGATCAGGGCGGTCATCGATCTGCTCTCCGGTGAACCGCGGCCGCCGAGATGCGTTTCTCTGGTGGGCGAAGCGAATGTGTACCGGGTACGTGTCGGTGACTACCGGGTCGTCTACGAAGTCCACGACGACCGGCTGCTCGTACAGGTGGTCCGCGTCGGCCACCGTCGCGATGTCTACCGGAAATAGTACGCCGCCGAAGCATTAATGACCTGCCTCGGCGTGGCCACGCAGAACCCCGCCGGCGGGAAAGGCTCCGGTCGGCCCTCCGCCAGCCCAGCGCCGTGGTGATGGGCCTCAACCAGTCGTGCCAGATGACCGGACGTCCGGGAGCTCGCAGATTATCTTTTATGTCGTGCCCCACAAACCCTGATTTCTCAAGTGAATCCG
>PMWT01000198.1 GCA_003166025.1 Acidimicrobiaceae bacterium
AACGCTCTCTCGCACTGACCTGGTCACGTCAATACTCACTCTTTCCGATGACCCCAAGAGCATCGGCAAGCAACTCTTCATGGCCAATTAATGTCCGAGGTCCACGGCTCGGAGCGCGCGGTACACCATTGGACTAACGGCCATTGCCAACTTGTTAGACCTACCACCGACGTCATTGCTCCAGCCGAGTCTCGGCGAGGCCGGTCTGGCGAACGGCTATCAGGTCGGTTCTATTGAACTCTTGATAATGACTTCGCTCAGTCAAGCCATACAAACGGGAGGATGTTCGATGTACCACCGCGTCGTCGCCAACAAGGTCCGCTCCACCTTCGACCAGGTCAGCCGGGGCAAATGGGAACCTATGCTCGCGGGCATGGCGCCCCGGTTCAGCTACCGCTTCTACGGAGAGCACGCCCTCTCCGGCGAGCGCCATACCCTTGATGGCCTGCGCCGTTGGTGGGAACGAAGCGTCGAGTTGTTCCCGCAGCCCACCTTTGCGGTCCAAGAAGTCATAGTGGCCGGCAGTCCGTGGGCCACGCGGATTGCCACACGTGTCCGAATTGGCACCACCCTGGTCGACGGACCGTCGTACGAAAACGTCTTCATGTAGAACATGCTCATGCGCTGGGGCCGGATCACAGAGATCCACACTCTGGAAGACAACGTTGTGCTAACGCGGGCCTTGGACCACATCGCTGAAAGCGGCAACCTCGAGGCCCACGCATCTCCTATTACCGATACTGCGCCAGTTCGCTGACGCGGCGTGTGCGTGGATCCCTCGGTCCTTTCCATTTCCTTCCCGGCGCGCTTGCCGGGTTGATCACACTGAGGTTGGTAGAACAAGACGTCGCTCAGTTAGCGACGACTTGGGCGAAGTGAGGCCGATCACCTATGCCTCTCGGGTCCCGAGCCAGTGCGGGCCCATGGGCACCTACCACCGCCGGACGGGGTCAGGTCCCCACCTCGCATGGGCCCCTTGACCGGCGCAGGCGGTTTCTCAGGTCCCCCCGACGCCCGCCTCAGGGCGCCCTGCGCACCAGTCGTCGAGGCTCGCCACCCTCTCGGGGTGCACCCGGCTTCGGGCCAGGAAACCGGTCCCGTACTGGGGCATCGGGTCCTGGTCCGTCGGTTGGTAGCGGAGGTCGACGCTCCAGCGGATGTGCTCCGATGCGTTGGGGCCGGACGAATGGATGAACCGGTCGTTGAAGACGATGGCCCCACCGGCGCCCAGCGGCACCAGCCGCGCCCGGGCTTTTAGCGGCGCGACGGCCGCGTCGTCCATCTCAAGGTACGCCGTCCCCGAGTACGTTTCGAAGTGGAACCCGGCGACCGCCTCCTGGTGGGTCCGTGGGATCATCCGGAGGCACCCGTTTTCGACGGTGGCGTCTACGACAGCGACCCAAACGGTGACCACGGGGTTGCTCCGGGCGTCCGGCCAGTAGGACTTGTCCTGGTGCCAGGGGACCTCCCCAGCCGCCACCCGCGGCACCTTGGGCCTCACGTTGTAAACGGGGTTTGCGAAGATCTCAGGCCCGATCAGGCTTTCGACCACGTCCAGGATCTTGGGATTGCTCATTAGCTCGAAGTACCCGGTGAGCCGGTCCCGCCAGCTCCGGCCCGTGAACGTGACGAAGTCTTCGGCGCTCAGTCCCTCGAACAACCGGGCCAGCCGGGTCTCGAAGGGGTCGCCGGCGAGGGGGTCAGTAATGCGGCCCGCGGCCATGAGCTGGTCGGCGATCAGGTCGACCTTCATCATCATGGCGGCGCGGACGGGGGCGAGGTCGTCGCAGTCCAAGAGGCCCGGCAGCACGAGGTACCCTTGCTCGTCGTACTCGTCGACCTGGCCGGGGCGGAGGGCCCCCTGGGCCCCGCTCCTCAGCTCGGCGTCAGTTAGGGCGTAGTCCCTGAACAAAGAAGCCTCCCCGTACACAACTGTCCTCCGGTCTGGTTGGACCCCCCTCGCTGGCACCGGCGTTGCCGTCGGGTCCCAGGCCCTGCCCGCGCTGTGCTGTTGATGGTACCGCGGCGCCCTAGCCCCAGGACGGCCCGCCTACCCGGCTGCGGGCCCGGGTGGGCCAAGTTTAGCGAAGTATCGGGACGACCCGGGGACGGCGCAGCCGGCCCACCTCGGGCCCGCAGCCGGGCGCCGCCGGTAGCGTCCGCGCCTCGCGTCGTGAGCGCTACGCACGCCCCGTGCGCCTCGGCCCAGGGCGTCGGCTTGACTAAGACGATTGCCCTCGAACTGGCTAAGCGCGGGATCACGGTCAACGCCGTCGCCCCCGGTGCCATAGAGACGCCCCTCAATACGCAAGCATGGGACGACCAAGTGCGGGAAACGTACCGGAGGCGGATCGGGCCGGGACGGATAGGTACAGTGGAGGAGGTGGCTGACGTGGTTGTCTTCTTGGGCCCGTACGCGTGCCGGTACATCACCGGGCCAGAGATCATCGTGGACGGCGGCCTCACCACCAATTGGAATGTAGACCATGTGGACACCGGCCCGGTGTAGAAGGCGGGCCCGGTTTTCGAAGTGGTAGGTGGCACGGGGGGCAAGTCAGTGGTCCGTGTGGCAGGTTTTGTCTTGGTTCGAAGAACCTGCCCGGGGCCCTTTAGTGAGCTGGACGGGGGACCATGACCGACACAATGCGAGCGCTCGTCAAGACAGCACCAGGGCCTGGGAATATCGAGGTGCGTGAGGTAGCCGTGCCGCACGCGGGGGCGGGCCAGGTCCGCGTCGCGGTCATCGCCACCGGTATCTGTGGGACGGACCTGCATATCGTCGACGGCGAGTTCGCGACCAGGCCTCCCGTCATCATGGGGCACGAGGTCACCGGAGTCATAGACGAGATCGGGCCGGACGTCGCGCCGGAATGGTTTGGTCGACGCGTCGCCCTGGAGACATACGCCAGCACCTGTGAAGCCTGCGAGTACTGTCGAAGTGGCCGGCGCAACCTGTGCTCCGAACGGCGCTCGATCGGTAGCCACGTGGACGGCGGGTTCGCCAGTTATGTCGTCGTACCCGTTCACAACGCTCATAGCGTGGACGAGTCGGTGGGTTACCTCGCGGGAGCGCTGTACGAGCCGCTCGCCTGTGTTGCACACGCACTCTGCGACCCGGCGGTTGCGTCCCCGGGCGACTCGGCCCTTGTTGTCGGCCCCGGTACTATCGGTTTGCTGGCCGCTCAGGTGTTGCGTTCCCAGTGCGCCTCCGTCGTTGTCGTCGGCACCGAGCGTGACGCGGTACGCCTGAAGGCCGCTTCAGAGCTGGGCTTCGTGGCCGTACGCAGCGAGGACGTGCCTTCAGCTACCCCGAACGGGGGTTTCACCGTGGTCGCGGAGTGTAGCGGCTCAGAGCGTGGCGTTACTACGGCGTTGCGTTCAGCGCGCAAAGCGGGCCGGTTTGTCCAGGTCGGCCTTTTTGGGCATCCGGTGCCCATCGAGCTCGACCTTGTTTGCCTGAAGGAGCTCGAGGTGACGTCGGGGAACGCCAGTACGCCGAGGTCGTGGGGCCGGGCCGAACGTCTCGTATTGTCGGGATCTATTTCCCTGGATAGGCTGGTCAGCGCCTCATTGCCAATTGCCGCCTGGCAGGAAGCCTTTGCCCGGACGCGAACGGGCGACTGCGTCAAACTTGTACTCGAGCCCCAGACAACAGCGTGAGGGCAGCGCGCCATCCACCGTCACAGCCGTGACTTCGGCCCGCCGTTGTGCTCGGCTGCGATGAGGTCCCGGTACCAATAGAAACTGGCCTTGGGTGTCCGTTTCTGGGTGGGGTAGTCGATGTGGACGATCCCGAACCGCCTCCAGTAGCCCCAGCTCCATTCGAAGTTATCGAGGAGTGCCCAGACGAGATAGCCCCGCAAAGGCACCTTCGCCTCCACGGCTTGAGCGGCGGCGGCAACGTGTGCGGCGAGGAAGTCTCGGCGCTCGACGTCGAGCACCCGGCCGTTATGGTCCACCACGTCGGGAAAGGCCGCGCCATTTTCAGTTATGTAGATCGTCCGAGGCGCATAGTCGCGCGCCACTCGTACCAGTACCTCCCGCAAGCCGTCCGGCCGGATCTCCCAATCCATGTCGGTGCGGGCGGTACCGGCTTGGGGGACCTGGCGAGCGCCCTCGCCATCAAGACCAGCGGCGACGAGGCTCGAGGTGTAATAGTTGACCCCTAAGAAGTCGATGGGAACTGCAATACTTTCCATATCGCCGTCCTGGACCGGCGGCATTATCTTGTGCCACTGATCGACCATGTCCTGGGGGTAGGCACCGTGGAAGAGCGGGCCCAAGAACCAGCGGTTGTGGTGCCCGTCCAACCAGTGTGCCGCTGACCGGTCGGCGTCTGTGTCGCTGGCCGGCCAAAGGTGGTCGAGGTTGAGGGTTATCCCGACTTGCGCCTTTGGCACTACTTGGCGCAGCACCTCAACGGCTCGACCGTGCGAGAGCAGGACGTGGTGGGCGGCCGCCAGGGCGTCAACCTCCGAGCAGCGCCCGGGCGCGTGTTCGCCCCACCCATAGCCAAGCCAGGAGACGACCCACGGCTCGATGTGGGTGATCCAGTGAGAGACACGGTCCCCGAGATGCTCGGCCACCACCTTGGTGTACTCGGCAAAGGCTTCTACCGTGGCGCGCTCGGGCCAACCCCCTTCGTCCTCGAGCGCCTGCGGGAGGTCCCAGTGGTAGAGAACAGCGAACGGCTCGATCCCGGCGTCCAGGAGCCCGTCGACCAGCCGGTCGTAGAAGTCGAACCCGCGAGGGTTCAGGCGGCCCCGGCCGGCCGGGAGGACCCTGGGCCAGGAAATCGAGAACCGGAACGCGTCGACGCCGAGGTCCTTCATCAGTTCGATGTCTTCGCCATAGCGGTGGTAGAAGTCACAGGCGACGGCGCCGCTCTCGCCGTTGCGGACCTTGCCGGGCGTCGCACAGAAGCGGTCCCAGATGCTCTCGCCCCGTCCGTCCTCTGCCACAGCCCCTTCAAGCTGGTACGAGGCTGAGGAGACGCCCCAAAGGAAACCGGGGGGAAAGCGGGCGGAGTAGGCGTCGCTCATTCGTGCCCACCCGACGCCGGCAACGAGGTGCGCAAGGGGCGGTGGAGCGCCCCCAACTTCAACGCACTTGTCACTATGTGGCTCCTTTCTCAGTTCTTCGTCTTGCTTTACGACGCGAAAGTGGTCTCCAGCGGAGCAGTGGTACCCTCCCGGGCCGCCGTCTTGGCCGCTATCGTGATCTCCAAGGCGTGACGGGCGTGGTCGGTCCCAGCAACGGGCTCCTGCTTGAGAGCGAGGCACTCGACCAGGAGGTCTACCAGAAGGCCGTCGGCGGGCACCTCGAGGTCAGTGTAGTAAAGGGCCAGGATAAGGTCTCATTGCTGCCCGGTGCTCCTGGGACAGCTCAGGCGAGGCGGACCTCACGGAGGTCTTCGGTCCCGCCGGTGGCGACGTGGTGCAGATCGATCAGGTGCGGCGCTCAAGGCCGGCTCATCACTAGGCTGGGAGACAAGATGAAAACCAGCCTTGACCTGCCGCCCGGGCCGAGCTTGACGCCAGAGGAAGCTCAACGGGTCGAAGCAGGCATCAGCCAGATGCTGGAGAGCATGGGACGACGACCTGAGCCGGTCACTGGCTGGTGGTACTCGGTGCAGTTCCCAGAGCTTGGTGACACCACCATTGTCGAGGCCTGGCTCCACGGCGACCATGACGGTGTCCGCCAACTTGTCGAGTTGCTCCACGCCCGCTCCCGGGCCAGCGCCGAAAGGGTGGCGCAGGATCCTGCGTTCATGGAGTTCCTCCGCGACCGCATGGCACGCCTCGCCTAACTCCGCTCCACGTGCCTTTCGGCAGCGTCGATGCTTTCAGAGATTGGGTCGGGCGGGACGACCCCTCCTACCGCGAGGCCCGGCTGGTCGAAGCTTGGATAGCCCAGCTGGGGGACCGGCCTTGGGCGGAGCCGAGCGAGCCGGCCCCGGAGATGTCGAACCAACCGGAGTACGAGGTGCGCACCGCGGTGCTCCCCGGCAGCGGCGTCGAGGTGATCTATCGGCACACCTACAACCCGGGAGCCTCCGCCGGGACCGTCGACCTTATCTGGGTTGGACGGATCGGAACGCACGGCGACCACTAGGACGTTCGCCCTTGCCGGAAGGGCGGCTCGAGCTTGGCAAACCGCTCCACGGGCTCTGGTACTCCCGGCGGCGGCACCGGTACGGCGCCAACTAAAAGCCCGCTCAGTGGGCATCTATTACCGCGCCGGCCAGCCCAGCCTGTGCCTGGAGCGTAAGTACGGCGGTGTCCAGCACCTGGTAGGGGTGCCATCCTCCCGTTTGCCCTCAACCATCGCCTGAGAGGAAGAGCGTCCCCGCCCACCAGTCGATGTCTAACAGCTAGGGGCGACCAAGGAGGTCACAAGTGACCATTTTCGCCCTTCCCAGTGCCATTTTTAGTTAAGAGAACACGTGCTCGTCGCCAATGTCGTGGCTATGGGCGACCAAAGGGGCGGGTGGAAAGGGTTGGACACCGGGCAGTTGCGTGACCATCTCCTCGCCGCCACCGCCGTAGGGCGCATGGCGGGGGCGGCCAAAGCGGTGGAGCTCGGTTACGGCATCGAAGCCGACCCCGGCCCCTCGGGGCAGACAGGGTCATCCGAAGGGCGGCTCGCCGCTCCCTGACGGCTATTGCCTCACCAGTTTGAGCGAACCTCCT